>DATIWS010000111.1:0-3909 GCA_035519275.1 Acidocella sp.
TGCAGGACGGTCTGGCGGCGGCCAAGGCTTGACGTTAATGTTTCTGCCGTGAAGCACATTTCGCTCCTGGCAGGTCTCGCGATACTGACAGCCCCATGCGCCCAGGCGCAGGTGGCGGTGAATCCGGCGGCGTTGCAACAGCTGACCGGCATCGCCCCGGCGCCCGCTGCACCGCAAGCGGCGCCACCCGCGCCACGTATCGTACATCATCACCACGCGGCCCCGCCGCCTGCGGCGGCAAAGCCGGCTCCGCCCGCGCCTGTGCCGGCGGTCGCCAAGGTCACCGCTCCGCCCCCCGCGCCACCGGCAACAACTGCCGTGGCGCCTAAACCCCTCGCCCCGGTGCAACTCAGCTTCGCCCCCGGCAGCGCGGACCTGCCGGCGAATGCCGCCGCCGCGCTGAAGCCCTTCTGCGCCACTGGCGGCATGGTCAGCATTGATGCCCACGCCCCGCCCAGCCCAGCCGATCCCTCGGCGGCCATGCGGCTCTCGCTCTCCCGGGCAATGGCGGTAAAGAATGCCTTGACCGCCTGCGGCGTGCCGGCACAGAACATCGTGCCCCGCGCCATGGGCGGCGGCCCTGGCCAGAACGATGACGAAACCCTGATCGGAACCGGTGCCAAATGACCAAGCCCACCAGCTACCTGATCCGCATGATCCTGTTCTGCGTGGTGGTCTACAGCGTCGCAGCACTGCTCGCGCCACAGCTGGCGCGCTTCTACATGGCCAACCCGGTGATCAACTCCGTCATCGTGGCGGTGGAGGTGTTCGGGGTGTTCTGGAACCTCCGCCAAGTGCAGCGCCTGTACCCCGAAGTGGCATGGGTGGAGGATTTCCGCCGCAACCGCCAGCGCCTGGAACAGGCCACGCCGCCGGTGCTGCTCGCCCCCATGGCGCGCATGCTGCACGGCCGCGCCGATGGCGAACGGCGCATCACCCTCTCCGGCCAGGCGATGAGGACGATCCTGGACGGCATCTCCTCCCGCCTGGACGAGAACCGCGAACTCTCCCGCTACGTCACGGGGGTGATGATCTTCCTCGGCCTGCTCGGCACGTTCTGGGGCCTGCTGCGCACGGTCAACTCCGTGGCCGAGGTGATCAACGGCATGAACCTCGCGGGCGGCGACGTGAATGCGATGTTCGCACAGCTGAAAGGCGGCCTCGCCGGGCCCCTGGCCGGCATGGGCACGGCGTTCTCGTCCTCGATGTTCGGCCTCTCCGGCGCGCTTATTCTCGGCTTTCTGGACCTTACGGCGGGACAGGCGATGAATCGCTTCTTCAACGAGCTGGAGGAATGGCTGGCAAGCCTGACGCGCCTTTCGTCCGGCGCCCTGGCTGGGGATGGCGATGGGAACATTCCGGTTTACGTCCAGGCGCTGCTGGAGCAGACGGCGGAAAACATGGACGCACTGCAGCACGTGCTCAGCCGGGGCGAGGAAGGCCGGGCGCAGAGCAACACCGCCATTGTGGCGATGACCGAGCGGCTCTCGCATCTGTCCGACACGCTGCGCGTGAACCAGCAGCTGATGGAGAAGATCGCCTCCGCGCACACGGAGCTGACACCGGCGCTCTCGCGCCTCGCCGAGCCCAGGCCGGCGGATGAGGTGGCGCGCGCGCATCTGCGCAATATCGAGCTTCTGCTCTCCCGCCTGCTCACCGAGAGCGAACAGGGCCGGTCGCAAAGCCTCTCCGAACTGCGCAGCGATTTGAAAGTGCTCACCCGCACCATCGCCAGCATGGCGGACAGCGCCCGCGCATGAGCCGGCGGCGCGGCACGGGCAACGGGCTGGAGGCTTGGCCGGGCTATGTGGATGCGCTTTCCACTTTGCTCATGGTTACCATCTTCGTGCTGCTGGTCTTCGTGCTGGCGGAGGCGTTCCTCTCCTCCGCGCTCACCGGCTCGAACAACACGATCGATAAGCTGAAGCAGCAGATCGCCGAGCTGACGCAGAGCCTGTCGATGGAGACCTCGAAGGACGCGACGCTGAGCCAGGAGCTGGCGGCGCTGAACGCGCAGCTGGCCAGCACGCAGGCGGCCAATGCCAGCCTCACCCAGCAGCTCTCCACCGACACCGCCACAATCACCTCGCTGCAGGGCGCGCAGACGGCCCTGCAAGCCCAGCTCTCCGACGCACAAGCGCAAGCCGCCTCGGCCACCGGGCGCATCTCGGCGCTGCAGGCGCAGATGGAAGCCGTGGCCGGCACGCCGGACATGCAGCAGAAACTCGCCGACGCGCAGAAACTTTCCGCGCAGGACGAGGCGCAGATCGCCCTGCTCAACCAGCAGATGGCAGCACTTCGCGCGCAGCTGGCAGCGCTGCAAACGGCGCTCGACGCGGCGCAAGCGGCCGATGCCAAGGACCAGGTGCAGATCGTTGACCTGGGCAAGCAGCTGAACGAGGCGCTGGCCCGCAAGGTGGAGGAGCTGCAGCAATACCAGAGCGTATTCTTCCGCACGCTCTCGGAAAGCCTGAAGGGCGAGAAAAACATCAAGGTCGTGGGCGACCGCTTCGTTTTCGAGAGCGATGTGCTGTTCCCCGTGGACGAGGCGACCATCACCCCCGAAGGCCAGGCGGAGATCGCGCAGGTGGCGGATGCGGTGAAGAAGATCGCCGCGAAGATTCCGCCGAACGTGAACTGGGTGCTCTCGGTGGATGGCTATGCCGACGTGCAGCCGATCAAGGGCGGGCCGTACAAGTCGAATTTCGACCTCTCCTCCGCGCGCGCCCTGTCGGTGCTGGACCTGCTGATCGCCAATGGCGTGCCCGAGAACCGGCTGGTCACCTCGGGCATGGGTTCGAACAACCCGATCGCCACCGGCGACACCCCGGCGGATTACGCGCAGAACCGGCGGATCGAATTCCGGCTGACGGCGCCCTAAGGGTCAACCGTCATTGCGAGCGCAGCGAAGCAATCCATCTTTCAAACCACCGGCACATAAGATGGATTGCTTCTGCCGCAAGGCGGCCTCGCAATGACAGACATCATTGTCGCCAAGGCGGCTCTACGCGCCGAGATCCTGGCCCTGCGCGTGGGCTGGAACCCGGGCGTGGGCGCGCAGCTGGCGGCGCATGTACTGGCCTCAGGGCTAGTGCCGCCGGACGCGGTGGTGGCCGGGTTCTGGCCGATGCCGCATGAAATCGACATCCGCCCTTTGCTTCACGCCTTGCATGAACGCGGACACCGCATCTGCCTGCCGGAGACGCCGCCGCGCGACAAGCCGCTGATCTTCCGCGCCTGGACGCCGCAGAGCGAGCTGGTGCGTGGGCGCTTCAGCACGATGTTCCCGGTTGGGGAAGTTACGGTGCCGGATTTCGTGCTGGTGCCACTTGTGGCGTTCGATGCCAGCGGCCACCGGCTGGGCTATGGCGGCGGATATTACGACCGCACGCTGGCGGAACTGCCAAACGCGTTCCGCCTAGGCTGCGCCTATGCCGCGCAGGAGGTGGCGCATGTGCCGGTGGAGGAGACGGATTTCCACCTGCACGCGGTGGCGACTGAGAAGGGCATAAGGCCGCTGCAATTAAAAAAAGGCGAGGGATAATCCCCTCGCCTCTTTTGTTGGATTACGCGACCCGCGTCTTCTTTTGCTCGCCATATTGCGGGCGGCGGGGCTTGGCGGGCTTCACCTTGCGCACCACCATGTCCGGGTGGCGCGGCGGCTTCTTCGCCGGCATGGCCTGGGCCGGGCGGGTGCCGCTGGCGACAACCATCTTGATCCCCGTCAGCTTCTCGATCTGGTTGAGGTACGGCAGCTCGGTCGCGTCGCAGAAGGCCACGGCCATGCCCTCGGCGCCATTGCGCGCGGTACGGCCGATGCGGTGCACGTAGCTCTCCGGCTCGTTGGGCAGCTCGTAATTCACCACATGCGAAACGCCGGTCACGTCGATGCCGCGGGCGGCGAGGTCG
>DATIWS010000112.1:0-3475 GCA_035519275.1 Acidocella sp.
GGGCCGTCATTAATCAGGTTGAAATCGACGAGGTTTTCCAGCGTGTGGAGGAGGGGGGAGCTGTCGTACAGCGCGGTGGCGGCGCGGGAGCCGCGCGGGGCGAAGAAGCCGGAGACAGGGCGGGGGCGGAAGAAGCCGGGCTGGCCGAACAGCACGCCGTTCATGGCCGAGACCATGTTGCGCAGCATGCGGGCGTAATCACCCTCGGGCCAGACGGTGTAGGGGTCGCGCGCCGTGATATCGAGCCAGAATTTCTCCAGCTTGGCGACGCGCTGCGCCGGCTCGTTGCCGGCGATGATGGCGGAATTGATCGCGCCGATGGACATGCCGGCCACCCAGTCTGGTTCCAGCCCCGCCTCGTGCAGCGCCTGGTACACCCCGGCCTGATAGGCGCCGAGCGCGCCGCCGCCCTGCAGCACCAGGCCGATGCCGTCGCACCCCTTCGGGCGGGGGAGTTTCGGCATGGGGGCCAGGGGATTGTAATGCGGGTGCCGCGGGTCGGTCAGCAGGTCCATGAGTCAAAAAAACTCCTTCGCGTTGCACCTGGTTGTACTCATATAAGTGGCGCGAGGGAACGTCCCCGGAATGCTTGACGCGGCAGGGGCCGCATGATGCTCTCGCCCAAGGGTAAAGCGAGGGGGTATGAGATGGCATTAAAAGGCAAGGTGGCTCTGGTAACCGGCTCGACCAGCGGGATTGGCCTGGGGATAGCCCGGGCGCTGGCGGCGGCTGGTGCGGACGTGATGCTGAACGGCTTTGGCGATCCGGGGGAGATAGATGCCCTCCGCGCTGGGCTGGCCCAAGAATTTTCCGTGAAAGTAGGCTATGACGGTGCGGATCTGAGCAAGGCGGAGGGCGTGGCCGCGCTCGTCGCCAAGACGCAGGAGACGCTGGGCGGGCTGGATATTCTGGTCAACAACGCCGGCATCCAGTTTACCGCGCCGGTCGAGGAATTCCCGGACGCGAAATGGGATGCGATCATCGCCATCAACCTCTCGGCGGTGTTCCATGGCATGAAGGCGGCCATTCCCGGCATGAAGGCGAAGGGCTGGGGGCGGATCATCAACATAGCCTCGGCCCACGGCCTAGTGGCCAGCACCAACAAGGTGGCCTACGTGGCCGCGAAGCACGGTGTGCTGGGGGCAACCAAGGTGGCGGCGATCGAGCTGGCCAATAGCGGTGTTACCGTTAACGCCATCTGCCCGGGCTGGGTGCTCACGCCGCTGGTGCTGAAGCAGCTGGAGGACCGCGCGGCGGCCAATGGCACCGATTTGGAGGCCGAGAAGAGGAAGCTGCTGGCGGAGAAGCAGCCAATGCTGAAGTTCTCCACGCCGGAGCATCTTGGCGCGCTGACGGTGTTCCTGTGCTCCGATGGGGCGGAAACCATGACTGGCGTGGCCCATTCCATGGATGGCGGCTGGGTGGCGCAATAACGGCGCGTTAACGTATAAAACCCCGCGAAACAGGGGGCGGGAGTTGACCATTTCAACGCAAGAAACGGAGGCCGAGCGCTATGCGGCGATGCTGCGGCGCTCGGCGGAGCTGAAACTGGCGCTGGCCGAGAAGCCTGCTCCCGTGCTGGCCGTGGTGGATGCCTGTGAAAAGGCGATCCGGGCAGGGAATAAGCTGATTTTCTGTGGCAATGGCGGCTCGGCGGCGGATGCGCAGCACCTTGCCACCGAGCTGGTCATCCGTTTGCGCGGGGGCGTGTCGCGCCAGAGCTGGCCGGCGATCACGCTGGCGTTGGACACCTCGGCCGTGACCGCGGCGGTGAATGATTTCGGCGTGGACGAGATGTTCGCCCGTCCGTTGCGCGGCCTGGGGCGGGCTGGGGATGTGCTGTTCGGCATTACCACCTCCGGCAAATCGGCCAATGTGCTGGGCGCCTTGCGCGCGGCGCGCGAGATGGGAATCGTGAGTGTGGGGCTGCTCGGCGGCGATGGCGGGCCGGCGATGCAGCTGTGCGATCTGGCGATCGTGGTGCCGGAGACGGACACCGCCCGAGTGCAGGAGTGCCATATCACCCTGGGGCATGCGATTTTGACGCTGCTCGAAGACAGGCTGGTGGGCTGATGCGCGTTTTGGTGACCGGCGCAGCCGGGTTTGTTGGCTACCATGTGGCGCAGGCGCTGCTGGCCAGGGGCATTGAAGTGGTGGGGGTGGATGACCTCAACCCGTATTACGATGTGCGGCTGAAGCAGGCGCGGCTGTCCCGGCTGGGGAGGGGGTTCACCTTCCACAAGCTGGATATTGCCGACCACGACTCGGTGCTGCGTCTGGGGGATGGGCTGGAGGCGATCGTGCATGTCGCGGCGCAGGCCGGGGTGCGCTACTCGCTGGAGAACCCGTTCGCTTATGCGGCGTCCAACCTCACGGGGCACCTCTCGATGCTGGAGTTGGCACGGCATACCAAGAGTGTGAAGCACCTGATTTACGCCAGTTCGTCCTCGGTTTACGGCACCGGGTCAGTCCTGCCCTATGCGGAGTGCGAACGGGCGGACAGGCCATCCTCGCTCTATGCCGCCACAAAACGGGCGGACGAGCTGATGAGCGCGTCATACACGCATCTGTTTGGGCTGAAGCAGACCGGATTGCGATTCTTCACCGTGTACGGGCCGTGGGGCCGGCCGGACATGGCGTATTTCGGCTTTGCCGAGGCGATTTGCGAAGGCCGGCCGGTAACGCTGTACGAAAATGGCGGGCTGAAGCGGGATTTTACCTATATTGACGACATTATCGCCGGGATTTTCGGGGTGTTAGACCATCCGCCAGACGATGACGCGCCGCATAGGCTGTTCAACATCGGCAACCACCGGGCCGAATATGTGCACGACCTGGTGCGGCTGCTGGAAGAGTCGCTGGGCCGCAAGGCGGTGACGGTGAGCCTGCCCAAGCCGGAGGCGGACCCGATAGAGACCTGTGCGGATGTGAGCGCGTTGAACGCGCTGTGCGGCTATGTGCCCTCGACCAGGCTGGAAGACGGGATACCGCGATTCGTCGAATGGTACCTGAAATGGCGGGAAATGCGCGCCGGGCTGTGATGGCCCGGCGTTTTTTCTGACCCCGGAAACGTGGAGCCTTTGGCGAGTCTGGCCTGGTGGGGCGGGGCAGTGTGTCGCCACAGATGTTTTTTATCATTATAATTCAATTGGTTATAAGATTTTTTGGCTTAAAACGCAGTTTTGCGAGCTTCCCCTGGTTGACGGTCTTCGATCAACTGAATAGAAGCTGCTCCACCGACGGCGGTTCGAACTTGAAAACGAGCGGCTCGGAGGGTAGACTAATCGGCCTTCGCTACAGGATGCAAGTCCTGAGGCAAGGGAAAATTAGTCTTCGCTGTTTGACAATTGCATAGGCTGGGAAGGGATACGCTGGTGGCGTTTCCGGGTTGGGGAGAGATCCCTGGCTTGCTTGATCTCTGAGAGGGGATTGGGGGTAGCTTGGTTTGGATGGGCTTTGCTCTGTTCATGCCTGA
>DATIWS010000113.1:0-6194 GCA_035519275.1 Acidocella sp.
GCCCGGCTTCTTCCGCCCCCGCCCTGTCTCCGGCTTCTTCGCCCCGCGCGGCTCCCGCGCCGCCACCGCGCTGTACGACAGCTCCCCCCTCCTCCACACGCTGGAAAACCTCGTCGATTTCAACCTGATTAATGACGGCCCAGTACGCTTCGCGGTCGGGGCGGTGAACGTCGCCACCGCCAACTTCCAGTATTTCGATAATCACGATGTCGAAATCGGCCCCGAGCACATCATGGCCTCGGGCGCCCTGCCCCCCGGCCTGCCGATGATCCGCATCGGCCGCCACCGCTACTGGGATGGCGGGCTGGTCTCCAACACCCCGCTGCAGCACCTGCTCGACCATATCGGCGGGCGCAACATGCTGGTCTTCCAGGTCGATCTCTTCTCGGCGCAAGGCGAGATCCCGCGTGACATGCCCGAAGTGCTGGCGCGCATGAAGGACATTCAATACTCCTCGCGCACCCGCACCACTACCGACCATTTCCTGCAAACCCACCGGCTGCAGCAGGCCTTGCGCGAAGCGCTCCAGACGGTGCCGCCCGAGCTGCTCACCGAGGCGCAGCGCGAAATGAAGGCCGACCTCGAGCGCCTGCCCGAGATCAACATCATGCAGCTGATCTATCAGCGGAAGGCCTATGAGGGCGACGCCAAGGATTACGAGTTCAGCCGCATCTCCATGAAGGAGCACTGGCGCTCGGGCTATTATGACACGCGCAACACCCTGGCGCATCACGAATGGCTCACCTTCACGGGCGAGGGCGGCATCAACTCCTACGATATCCACCGCATGGGCGAATGATAAGAAGCTCCTTGTAAAAGCCCGCTAGGCCGCGCCGAATGGTGCCGTTTTTCGAGCACCGGAGCGCAGAAATACGGTGCCAGGCAGCCGGCATAGCAGGGTTTTACAAGGAGCTTCCCCTTGCGCCCGGCGCGGCGGGCGTGGCAACCAAGGCGCCCGTCAACCCCGGAGCCGGAACACCTTGAGCGACTTATTCGAGAGCGGTGCGAGCAAAGACTACGGCGCGAAGGACATCGAAGTCCTCGAGGGCCTGGAGCCCGTCCGCCGTCGCCCCGGCATGTATATCGGCGGCACGGACGAGACCGCCCTGCACCACCTGGCTGCGGAAATCCTCGACAATTCCATGGACGAGGCAGTGGCCGGCCATGCCAGCGTCATCGAGATGACGCTCGAGCCAGGCAACAAGCTCACCATCCGGGACAATGGCCGTGGCATCCCCATCGACCCGCACCCGAAATTCAAGAACAAATCCGCGCTCGAGGTGATTTTCACCACGCTGCACTCAGGCGGCAAGTTCTCCGGCAAGGCCTACGCCACTTCGGGCGGCCTGCACGGCGTCGGCTCCTCCGTGGTCAACGCGCTGTCCACCAGCTTCACGGCCGAAGTCGCGCGGGAGAAGAAGCTCTACCGCCAGGACTATGCCCGCGGCATCCCGCAGACCAAACTCGTCGAGGTCGGGGCGGTGCAGAACCGCCGCGGCACCTCCATCAGCTTCGTCCCGGATACCGAGATTTTCGGGCCGCTGAAATTCTCCCCCGCCCGGCTCTACAAGCTCTGCCGTTCCAAAGCCTATCTGTTCCGCGGCGTGCGCATCCGCTGGTCCTGCGATTCCTCGCTGATCAAGGCGGATTCCGACATCCCGGCGCAGGCGGAGCTGCACTTCCCCGGGGGCTTGCGCGATTCTCTGGCGGCCGAGCTGGGCGACACGGCGCTGGTCCTGCCCGAGATCTGGGCCGGCGAGGCGAAATTCGCCCCTGGCGCGGACGGCTCAGAGCAGGGCAAGCTGGAATGGGCGCTCGCCTGGGTGGAACAGGGCGATTCCAGCATCGACACCTATTGCAACACCGTCCCCACCCCGCTCGGCGGCACCCATGAGGCCGGATTCCGCGCCGCCCTGCTGAAGGGGCTGCGCGCCTGGGCCGAGACGCGCGGCAACAAGCGCGGCGCCGCCATCATCGCCGATGACGTGCTGGGCAGCCTGCGCGCCAAACTCTCGCTGTTCATCCGCGAGCCGCAATTCCAGGGCCAGACCAAGGAAAAGCTGACAACGGCCGAGGCAACGCGCCTCACCGAGACGTCGCTGCGCGACCGCTTCGACCATTTCCTCGCCGGCGATCCGGCCAACGCGGACAATTTGCTGGCCTTCGTCATCGACCGTGCGGAAGACCGCCTGCGCCGCAAGGAGCAAAAGGACACGCCGCGCAAATCGGCCACGCGGCGGCTGCGCCTGCCCGGCAAACTTGCCGACTGTGCCACGGAAAATGCCGAAGGCACGGAAATCTTCCTGGTCGAGGGCGATAGCGCCGGCGGCTCCGCCAAGCAGGCGCGCAACCGCAACACCCAGGCAATCCTGCCGCTCAAGGGCAAGATCCTCAACGTCGCCTCCGCCAGTGGCGAAAAGCTCAAGCAGAACCAGGAGTTGAAGGATCTCATCGAGGCGCTCGGCTGTGGCACCGGCTCAAGCTTCAACCGCGGCAATCTGCGCTACGAGCGCATCATCATCATGACCGATGCCGATGTGGACGGCGCGCATATAGCCTCGCTGCTGATGACCTTCTTCTACCGCGAGTTGCCGGAACTCATCCGCCACGGCCATGTGTATCTGGCGCAGCCGCCGCTCTACCGCATCGTGCAAGGCGCCAAGAGCATCTACGCCATGGACGACGCGGAGCGCGAAAAGCTGGTGAAGAAATTCAAGCCAGGCGCGAAGGTGGAGATCAGCCGCTTCAAAGGCCTTGGCGAAATGCCGCCAGCCGTGCTGAAGGAAACCACCATGGACCCGGCGAAGCGCACGCTGCTGCGCATCATCGCACCGCCTGAGGCGCGGGCCGAAACGTCCAACCTCGTCGAGCAGCTGATGGGCAAGCGCCCCGAGCTGCGCTTTCAATTCATCCAGGAAAACGCCGGCAAAGTCGAAGAGCTCGACATTTAGCCCACTTCGCGGAAGTTCACCTCGTAGATCACCGCATCCGTATCGAACCACGCCTCATGCCAGGTCTCCGGTTCAAGATGGATCGCCGCGCCCAGGCGGAGCAAAATCTCGCCGCCTGCCCGGGGATCAGCCTGCGGTCGGCGTTCGCATCGCCGTAAGGCGCCATCTCATCCCAATGAAACTGCGTTGCAGTCACGCGCGCCCCTCCGGCCACAAAAAAGCGGCTCCGAGTCGCCCCGGAGCCGCTTTTAAATTCCATTAATAAATAGCTCAGACCAGCTTCTTCAGCGTCGGAGAGGCCTTGAAGCGCACGGTCTTGCCGGCCTTCACCTTGATCTCCTCGCCAGTGCGCGGATTCACGCCCTTGCGCGCCTTGGTCTTGCGCACAGTGAAGGTACCAAAGCTCGGCAGCGTGAACTTGCCGTTCTTCTTCATCTCCTTGACGATCGCCTCGATCAGGTCGGTCGCCGTGCGATTCGCCGCAACGCCGGTAATCTCGGCGGAGTTCTGGATAACTTCAGCAATAAATGCCTTAGACATATTTTAAAGCCTCTTTCCTGTTACGCGGCCTAGCTGGGCTGTTTTCACCAAACCGCTGTTCCTACCAGTCAAAACGCTCCTGGCGCGACTGCGAACAGCCGGGCGCGTTGGCTAAAGGTCTAGCCTGCACCTAGATAAAACACCAGAGCATTGCGCGCCGGCGTGTTAAAAATATTGGCGTTCTGAGAGAAAAATGGTGCCCAGGGGCGGAATCGAACCACCGACACTGCGATTTTCAGTCGCATGCTCTACCAACTGAGCTACCTGGGCACTTGGGTAGCAGGGTGCCTAAACTAGGCTGGCCCCTGTTGCAAGCCCGCTGGTGCTGTCACTGGGAATTGAACCCAGGACCTCTTCATTACCAATGAAGTGCTCTACCCCTGAGCTATGACAGCGCGCGGTCCGGGCCGTATATCCAACCACGCGCCCGGATGCAACAGGCCTTGACGCATTACCGTGTACAAGGCTTGAACATCCTGCATGAAGGCTCCGCAGAATCCTCCCAAACCCAGCCCGGCCGAGGCCGCCCGGGCCGCGCGCGAGGCTGCCGAGGCCGCCGCCCTGCGCGCGAATCTGCTGCGCCGCAAAGCCCAGGCGCGCGACGCCGCCACCCCCGCACCGGAAAAGGAAAACGACAAATGCCGGTAATGCCCGACCACTGGATCCGTGCCCAAGCCCTTGAGGCCGGCATGATCTCCCCCTTCGTCGAGGCGCAGAAGCGCGACGGCGTGGTCTCCTATGGCCTCTCCTCGTATGGCTACGACGCCCGCTGCTCAGACCATTTCAAGATCTTCACCAATGTCGACTCGGCGGTGGTGGACCCCAAGGCCTTCAACCCGGCCAGCTTCGTGGACCGCACCGGCCCCGTCTGCATCATCCCGCCGAACAGCTTCGCCCTCACCCACACAGTGGAGTATTTCCGCATCCCGCGGGACGTGCTGGTCATCTGCCTGGGCAAGTCCACCTATGCGCGCTGCGGCATCATCGTGAACGTCACCCCCCTGGAGCCCGAATGGGAAGGCCAGGTGACGATCGAAATCTCCAACACCACGCCGCTCCCGGCCAAGATCTACGCCGGCGAGGGCATCTGCCAGTTCCTGTTCCTGCAGGGCGCAAGCCCGTGCGAGATCTCCTATGCCGACAAAGCCGGCAAATATATGGGCCAGCGCGGCGTCGCGCTGCCAAGGATGTAAGTTTTCATGGATTCCATTCGTATCACGGGCGGCGTGCCGCTTTCCGGCACCATCGCCATTTCCGGCGCCAAGAACGCCGCCCTGCCGCTGATGACCTGCGGCCTGCTCACCGACGAGCGCCTCACCCTCACCAACGCCGCCCGGCTGGCCGACCTCGCGACCATGGCCCAGCTGCTCAGCCAGCACGGCATCGCCGTGGAATGGAGCGGGCGCAACATCTCGCTTGGCGGGCGGATCACCAATACCGAGGCCCCGTACGACATCGTGCGCAAAATGCGCGCCTCGATCCTCGTGCTCGGCCCGCTGCTCGCCCGAGTCGGCGAGGCCCGGGTCTCCCTGCCCGGCGGCTGCGCCATCGGCACCCGCCCGGTTGATCTGCACCTCAAGGGCCTCGAAGCCATGGGAGCCAAGATCAAGCTCGAAGCCGGCTATATCGACGCCGCCGCCCCGCAAGGGCTGAAGGGCGCGACTATCGTGTTCCCCTTCGTCTCCGTTGGCGCCACCGAGAACCTGCTGATGGCCGCCGCCCTGGCGGATGGCGTGACCACACTGAAAAACGCCGCGCGCGAGCCGGAAATCTCGGATCTCGCACATTGCCTCATCGCCATGGGCGCGAAGATCAACGGCGTCGGCACCGACACTCTGGTGGTCGAGGGCGTGAAGACCCTGCACGGGGCGGAGCACGCCATTCTGCCGGACCGCATCGAAACCGGCACTTATGCCTGCGCCGCGGCCATCACCGGCGGCAATCTGTTCCTGGAGAACGCCCGGGCGGCGGATCTCGGCGCGGTGCTCACCTCGCTGCGCGAGGCCGGCATTGTCATCACCGAGGAGGCCAACGGCTTCCGCGTCGCCCGTGCCAACGGGCTGCACGGCGTGGATGTGATGACCGAGCCCTTCCCCGGCTTCCCCACGGACATGCAGGCCCAGTTCATGGCGCTGATGGCGGTGGCGGAGGGCGCCTCCATGGTCACCGAGACGATCTTCGAGAATCGCTTCATGCATGTGCCTGAGCTCAACCGCATGGGAGCGCGGATCAACGTGCACGGCTCCTCGGCCATCATCCGTGGCGTGAAGCATCTCTCGGGCGCGCCGGTCATGGCCACCGATCTGCGCGCCTCCTTCTCCCTGGTTCTGGCCGGGCTGGCGGCGCGGGGCGAGACCACCATCTCCCGCGTCTACCACCTGGACCGCGGCTACGAGGCAGTGGAGCAGAAGCTCGCCGCCTGTGGCGCGAGGATTGAACGGGTGGCCTGACCACCCCACATTCCTGGGCATGGACGAGTTCAATCTGGAGCGTTTCGTCTCCGCCCAGGCTCCGGTCTATGCCGCCGTGCAGCAAGAGCTTGCTGCCGGGCATAAGCGCACGCACTGGATGTGGTTCGTCTTCCCGCAGATCGCGGGGCTTGGCTTCTCCGCCATGTCGCAGCGTTACGCCATTTCCAGGCTGAACGAGGCCCGCGCCTATCTCGCCCACCCCGTGCTGGGGCCGCGCTTAAGAGAGTGCACC
>DATIWS010000114.1:0-2474 GCA_035519275.1 Acidocella sp.
GCGATGGCCACGGCACGTTTGGCGTCGTTCTGGCCGATAATGAAGCGGTCAAGCTCGGAGACGATCTCGCGGGGAGAATAAACAGGAGCGTCCATTATATCGTCTCAACAATCAGATTTTCGTTGGTGTAGATGCAGATATCCGCGGCGATCTTCATCGCCCGGCGGGCGATGTCCTCGGCCGTCAGGTCTGGCACCGTCATCAGCGCCCGGGCCGCAGCCAGCGCGTAATTGCCGCCGGAGCCGATGGCGATGATACCGTCACTCGGCTCCAGCACGTCGCCATTGCCGGTCAGGGTGTAGCCGTGCTCCTTGTCGGCCACGATCAGCATCGCCTCCAGCCGGCGCAGATAGCGGTCCATCCGCCAGTCCTTGGCCAGCTCCACGCAGGCGCGCTCCAGCTGGTTGGGGAAGCGCTCCAGCTTCGCCTCCAGCCGCTCCAGCAGGGTGAAGGCATCCGCCGTGGCGCCCGCGAACCCGGCGATGACACTGCCATTGCCGATGCGCCGCACCTTGCGGGCATTGCCCTTCACCACGGTATTGCCCAGGCTTACCTGCCCGTCGCCCGCCACCACCACTTGGCCATTGCGCCGCACGGAGAGGATGGTCGTGCCATGCCAGCCGACCGGATCATGATGTTCTGTCATGCCGTGAGACATGGCACCAGCTCTCAGCGTTGCCAAGACCCGCCAGAATTCTGCCAAATTGCCGTGCCAATGTAACTTTATGCAATATAGTTCAAGCAACACTTGTTTGACGCTTTCCGCACGCGCAAAAAACTGCTAACGCCACCCATCGTTCCCCAATTGAAGCATTCATGAACCCCCCTACTGATTCAGACCTTCTCCCTGGACTAGGCCTGCGCGTGAAGCTGTTGCGCGCCCGCCGCGGCATGACCCGACGCACCCTGTCCGAAGAGGCTGATGTGTCCGAGCGCCATCTCGCCAACCTTGAATCCGGGACCGGCAACATCTCCGTGCTCGTGCTCGCCAACGTCGCCGCGGCGCTGGACTGTTCCCTCGCCGAGCTGTTGGGGGATGAGACCACCGCCTCGCCGGAATGGCTGATGATCCGCCGGCTGCTGCATGGGCGCGAGCCGCGCGAGCTGACCGAGGCGTACCACGCGCTCTCCGACCTGTTCGGCACTGCCGGGGCGGTGCAGAACCGGCGCAACCGCATCGCGCTCGTGGGCTTGCGCGGCGCGGGCAAGTCCACGCTGGGCCAGATGGCGGCGGCGGAACTCGGCGTGCCGTTCATCGAGCTTCGGGCCGAGATCACCCGCCTCGCCGGCTGCGCCCCGGTCGAGATCCAGGCGCTGTACGGCTCCAACGCCTATCGCCGCTACGAGCGCCAGGCCCTGGAGGAAACTTTACAAACGCATGATGCCTGCGTCATCGCCACGGCCGGCGGGCTGGTGGGCGACACCTCGACCTTCGACCTGCTGCTGAACAACTGCTTCACCGTATGGCTGCAGGCCGACCCTGAGGACCATTTCAGCCGCGTGCTGGCACAGGGCGACCAGCGGATGATGCCGGGCAACCGTAATGGCGTCGACGATATCCGTCTGACCCTGGAAAGCCGGGCAAGTTTTTATGCCAAGGCAGATTATGCCTTCAACACATCCGGCAAAACGCTGGAGGAAGCCTTCGCCGGGCTGATGGCGCTGCTGCGCGAGCAAACCTCCCGCACGATCAGGTAAACGCAATTTAGTGTTCATCTTCCGCCCCGACGGCGGTATATTCTTCTATCGTAATGGTAGAGCATGTGAATCCGCATTACCACCCGGATTGGAGCGACCGTCTGGCCACGGCCCAGGCCCGCTACACCCACGCGCAAATGCGGTGCGATGCGGCGATGGCCACGGGCTTTTCCTCGCGCGAACACCGCGACGCGCTGAACAGCCTGAGCGCGGCCAAGGACGAGCTGAAAACCGCGCAGCTGTCACAATTCCCCAGCGTCGCCGACTACGCCGCCTGGCTCTTCGCGGGACTGGAGGACGCCGGAGACGGCTTCGCGGTTATCCCGGATTTCGCCGCGTTCACCAGCGTCACCGAGGTGGACGAAGCCTATGAGCGCGCCGGCCGGCACCAGCGCGAGGACCTGCTAGAGAGCAAGTCCCGGCTCCGGACCGGCCAGCCTTGCCGCCTTTGCCGACGCCAACGCAGTCATTTCCACCTGGCGGCTGTTCGGCTCGGCCGAAACGGGCATCGAGTGCATGGTCAGCTTCCACGAAACCGGCGCGCGGTTCCATATCTGCCTCGCGCATCCGTGGGGCGGCCTGCAGCGCCATTCCAACGAGGCGTTCCGCCGAATCGCCACCCAGCTGGCGCGCGAAAGCATCCTGCTGATCAGCCCCGCTACCGCCCCGGTGTTCCGGGCCGATGGCCACCGCCAAGCGCAGAACCGGGAGCTGATCCGCGAGGTCAACGCACTGGCCGCGGGTTTCCAGTTCTACCGGCATTTGCTGCCTGGCCG
>DATIWS010000115.1:0-2465 GCA_035519275.1 Acidocella sp.
CTTCATCAACCCCGAAACCGGCGCGCCGGACCAGCCCTATGCGAGCTACATCATCAACGCCATGAAGCAGAACCACATCCTCATCGGCGCGGCCGGGCTGTATGGCCACACGCTGAAGATCCGCCCGCCGCTATGCTTCAATATCGGCCATGGCACGGTGTTCCTGGAAACGCTGCGTCAGGTGCTGGCGGGGGGCTAGCCTCCGCCGGTCGTCCAAAACCGCCACGGCCCACAGCGCCAAGCCGCCTGCGGCAAGGCCAGCGCCCACCCAGCCGGCGGCGCCCCACCCGAACCCGGCGGTAATGGCCAGCCCCGCCAGCCACGGCCCGAGCGCGTTGGCGACGTTGAAGGCGGAGTGGTTGAGCGCCGCCGCCAGGGTTTGCGCGCCCTCGGCCACCTGCATCAGCCGCGCCTGCAGCGGCGTGCCCAGCCCGCCAATGCCGCCGATCAGCAGCACGATGGCCCCCATGGTCCACAGCGAGTGGATCATGAACGGGTAGAGGCAAAGGCAGGCGATGGACCAGATCAGCACCCCGGCAATGGTGGGCATCAAGGCACGGTCGGCAAACCAGGCGCTGAGCAGGTTGCCAACCGTGAAGCCGGTGCCCAGCAGAGCGAGCATCACCGGCACCATGTCCGGCGAGGCGTGGGTGACCAGGAGCAGGGTGGAGGCGAGATAGGTATAGACGGCGAACATGCCGCCGAAGCCGATGGCCCCCATGCCCAGCGCTAGCCAAACCTGGCGGCGGCCGAGTGCGGCCAGCTCCGCCAGCGGCGAAGGGGCGTCACCGCCATGCAGCTTCTGGCGCGGGGCAAGGGTCTGCACCAGCGCGGCGGTGATGAGCGGCAGCAGCGCCACCAGCCCGAAGGCCCAGCGCCAGCCGACGGTCTGACCGATGAAATTGGCCAGCGGCACGCCGAACATGGTGGCAACCGTAAGCCCCGCCAGCACGCGCGACATGGCCTGGGCGCGTTTTTCGGGCGGCACCAGCGAGGCCGCCACCAGCACGGCGACGCCGAAATACGCGCCGTGCGGCAGCCCGGCGATGAAGCGGAACAGCAGCATCCAGCCCGGCGAGGGCGCGAAGGCGGTGAGCCCGTTGCCCAGCGCATAGACCAGCATCAGCCCCACCAACACGTCCCGCCGGGGCAGATGCGCCGCCATGAGCGCGAGCACCGGCGCACCCACCACAACGCCCAGCGCGTAGGCGCTGATGACGTGCCCGGCCTGCGGGGCGCTCATGCCGAATGAGGCGGAGAAATAAGGCAGCAGCCCCATGGTGCCGAACTCGGTGGTGCCGATGGCGAACCCGCCCATGGCCAGCGCGAACAGCGCCAGATTAACCTGCGGCGCTTGCCGCGCAGACTCAGCTTTCATCAGTCCCCCAGACTTTACCCGTCCGCAGGTGATGTTGCAGCGCAGCGATGTCAAGCCGAGAGGGGTAGGCCGTCCCGTGGGCCATGCCGGCCAAAGTTTACTGAATACCTATCAGAACCTGCCATTGGAAAAGTGCCTCCACAACATGAGGAGGCCGCTTGCGCCCGCGGGAAAGAACATTTAACCGAATGCCAATCAGAACCTGCCAATGGCAAAGTGCCTCTACAACATGAGGAGGCCGCTTGCGCCCGCGGGAAAGAACATGTCGATTCACAAGCTGATCGTTTTTAGTGGACTTGCTTTGCTGGCCGCGTGCGCATCGAAACCGGCGGCACAGGAAAACGCCTCGTTTGCGTGCAAAAATGCGGCCGACTGCGACGCCAAATGGTCCCTGGCCGTCGCCTGGGCCTATGGCAATGCACAACTCGGGATCGGGAAGCAGACGGATAACCTGATCCAAGTCTACGGTTCGACCAACTATAGCACCTATGGCGCCACCGGTTATTTCGATTTCGGCCTGTCCAGCTACAGTCAGACGCCGGGATACATCATCGAAAAGGTCGCAAACCCGGACAGGTCGGGGGCCATCGTTTTTCATACGGACTGCACGAAGTGGAGCAACTGTTTGCCCCGCCAGGAGCTGGCGCGGCAAAGCTTCGCCGCCGCGATCGGATGGTAACAAAAAAAGCCGCCAGGATTTCCCCCAGCGGCTTTCAGCCTCTCAGTGGCGGAAGGTGAGCGCCTTGCCGACCGGCTCGCCCGGCACCACGCCCTCGAACATCACCACATTGCCGCGGATGATGGTGGCCATCGGCCAGGCGGTGCATTCGGTCCCGGCGAAAGGCGTCCAGCCGCACTGGCTAGCGATCATGCTATTCTCGATGCGGCGCTTCGCCTTCATGTCGACGATGGAGAAATCGGCATCGTATCCGGCGGCGATGCGCCCCTTGCCCACCGCGCCATAGATGCGCGCCGGACCGGCGGACATCAGGTCGACCAGGCGCAGGAGCGAAAGCCGCCCAGCATTCACCTGGGAGAGCATCAGCGGCAGCATCGTCTGCACGCCGGTCAGGCCGGAATGGCAGGT
>DATIWS010000116.1:0-7861 GCA_035519275.1 Acidocella sp.
TTCGCGCAGGCGGCGCTTCATCATCTGGCTGGAGGAGAGCATCTCCCCGACGATGGACGCGATTTTGCTGGGGCGGAAGTAGAACTCTTTGTAGAACGACTCCAGCGAGGTGAAGATCTCGTTGTGGCTGAGATGGGGGTAATGCAGCGGCGCCACCTGCACGCCGTTCTCGTCCACCAGCTCGGCATTGGCCTCGTCGAGCCAGCCGTTTTCCAGCGCCTGCTTGAAGAGGAAGGTGCCGGGATAGGGAGCAGCGAGCGAAACCTGGATGGTGTGCGGATTGATGCGGCGGGCGAAGTCGATCGTCTCCTTGATCGTCTCCTTGGTCTCACCCGGCAGGCCGAGGATGAAGGTGCCATGGATGGCGATGCCAAGATCGTGGCAATCCTTGGTGAAGCGCTCGGCGACTTCGATGCGCATGCCCTTCTTGATATTGTGCAGGATCTGCTGGTTGCCGGACTCGTAGCCCACCAGCAACAGGCGCAGCCCGTTCGCCTTCAGGACCTTCAGCGTCTCGTAGGGCACATTGGCCTTGGCGTTGCAGGACCAGGTGACGCCGAGCTTGCCCAGCTCCTTGGCGATGGCCTCGGCGCGGGGCAGATCATCGGTGAAGGTGTCGTCGTCGAACATGAATTCCTGCACCTGCGGGAACAGCTCTTTCGCGCGCTTGATCTCGGCGATGACGTTCTCGACCGAGCGGGTGCGGTATTTGTGCCCGCCGACCGTCTGCGGCCACAGGCAGAAGGTGCAGTGCGATTTGCAGCCGCGCCCGGTGTAGATGGAAATATACGGGTGCTTGAGATAGCCGATGAAATAATCCTCAAGGCGCAGATGCTTCTTGTAGACATCGACGACGAAGGGCAGCTCGTCCATGTTCATCAGCAGCGGACGGTCCTCGTTCTTCACGATCTCGCCCGCCTCGTTGCGGTACCAGATGCCCTTCACGTCCTTGAGCGGCGCACCTTCGGCGATTTCCTTGATGGTGAAATCGAACTCGTTGCCGCAAACGAAATCCAGCACCTTGGCGCGCTCGAGCGACTCAACCGGTTGCACGGCCACCTTGGCGCCGACGAAGCCGATCAGCAGCTTCGGGTTCAGCTTCTTGAACTCTTCCGCCACCTTCACGTCATTGCCGAAGGAAGGGGTGGAGGTGTGGATGATCAGCAGGTCGTGCGTCTTGGCGTGCGGCAGCACGTCCGCCATGGTCAGCTTGGCCGGCGGCGCGTCGATCAGCGTGGAATCGGGCAGCAGCGCCGCGGGCTGGGCCAGCCAGGTGGGGAACCAGAAGGACTTGATCTCGCGCCGCGCCTGGTAGCGCGAGCCGGCACCGCCGTCGAAACCGTCGAAGGAGGGAGGTTGCAGGAACAGGGTTTTCAGTTTCGTCATCTCTTCTCTCTCAGCGGTGCGGCAATTTACCGGCGTCGGCGTGCATCACCTGGCCGCGCCAATCAACTTGGCTGCCGGTGAAACTCGCGACATAAATGATGGTGGAACAGAAATCGCGCAACAACAAAAGCCAAGCCTCGCCGGATTTCGACAGGCTCAGCGCCGCGTCTATCTTGCGCGAGGCGGCATAACGGGCTGCAAGCACGAAAACAAATAACGCCCAGGACCAGATGGCACCATAGGCCAACAGCACGGTGAGCGCGGCCCAGAACAGCGAGAATTGCAGAACTGAGGCGGCGTAGGGCACCGGCACCAGCGCCCGGATGGTGCGGGCCCAACGCAGCTCGTGCTGGAACAGGGAGCCGAAATCGGCCTCCGGCACGGTGGTGGCGGGAATCACCAAGGCCAGCCCCAACTTGTACCCGCGCGCCAGCACCAGCCGGCCGAGCACCTGGTCGTCCGCCAGATTATTGGCCACCGCCTCCAGCCCGCCGATTTCCGCCAGCACCGCCTTGGACAACGCCATGGTCACGCCCAGGCAGTCCTGCCGGCCGAGTTCACGCGCCAGCAGCGCGCCGGGCAGGAAGGTGTAGTTGACCTGGCATGCGCCCAGCAGCGCGGGCAGCCCCGGCGTGCCGGGAAGGCCGGTATAGAGCGTGGTGACAAGCCCGATATTTGGCTGCTCCATAGCCGCCACCACACGGTCGAGAAAATACACCGGCACGTGAATGTCGGCATCCGTGATCACCAGCAGCTCGTGCCTGGCCGCTGGCAGCATGTTGATAAGGTTGGAAACCTTACGATTGCTGCCATGCAGAGTGGCATCCACCACCACCGCCACATCCCGCTCCGGGTGGCGGGCGCGCAGCGTGGCGAGCACGTCCAGCACCGGGTCCGTCTCGCTCTGCACACCGAACACGAGCTGGTAGTCCGGGTAGTCGATCAGGAAAAAGGACTCCAGGGCTATCTCGGTCAGCGGGTCCACGCCGCATAGCGGCTTGAGCACCGACACGGGCGGGCGCGCCGCCGGCACCGGCGCAGGCGCGGCGGCGCGGCGCTCGATCAGGCGCGTGCCGATGATGAGCTGCGCCACGCCTACAAGCGTACACAGACCAGTGATGGCGGGCAGGAGCTGCACGCTAGAACCAGGACCGGACCGGGAGCGACATTATTTGGCCGCCGAGAGACTCTGCAGCGCCGTGATCTTGCTCTTGAGCGCCGTGATCAGCCGCGAGGCATCCCCAGAGGTGACCAGCGACGCGAAGTCGGAGGCATGCACGGCCACCTGGCTAATGGTGCCGTTCAGCAGCACGTCAGTGATCTGCCAGCCATTGGCGCCGTTTGCCATCACGTAGTCCAGCTCGACAGGTTCGCTGCCATCGCCGGGGACGAGCTGCGTCTTGACGATCTCCTTCGCGCCCAGCGCCTTCTCATCGGGCAGAACCTTGAAGCTCTGCCCGCTATAGGCGTTGAACTCGGCCACATAGCTGGAGATCGTGAACTGCTCGAACAACTGGCTCAGCTCCTGCTGCTGGGCCGCAGGCAGGGTGGACCACAGGAAGCCAACCGAGTTCTTGGTGACTTCCGGCAGGTTGTAGGTCTGGCGGACAACCGGGGCGAGCGCATCGTAGCGCGCCTGGAAGTCCTTGCCGGCGGAACCCGCCTTCATGCTGGCGAGCAGACCGTCATCGAGCGCCATGGCGGGGGCTGCCTCCGGCGGGGTGGCGGCAAAAGCTGCCGGCGCCATGCAAAGTCCAAAAGCCAAAAGCGCGGCCTTGAGAGATGTGTTCATGTGACCCCCGTTGAGAGATGGTTTCGTGCGACTCTTATAGACTCTTATAGAGGATCACTGTGCCGGAATTGCGATCACATCATGCAATGATTCGATCCCTAATGCCGAAATTGCGTGGGTCACGATGTGGCTGGCGGTCATCCCGGCATCGATCATCTGCGCCGCCGGGGTGTTGTGGTCGATCAGCCGGTCCGGCAGGGTCATCGGCCGGAACTTCAGCCCCTTGTCGAAGGCGCCGGTCCACGCCAGGTGATGCGCCACGGCCGCGCCGAAGCCGCCAGCGGCACCTTCCTCGATGGTGATCAGCACCTCATGGTGGCGGGCGAGCTGGTCGATCATGGCCGTGTCGAGCGGCTTCATGAAACGGGCATCGGCCACGGTGCAGGGATAGCCACGGGCGGCCAGCTCATCGGCGGCGATCCGGGCATCGGCCAGGCGCGTGCCGAGGACGAGGATGGCGATCTTGCCGCCTTCCTGCAGGATGCGGCCCTTGCCGATTTCCCACACCGTGCCGCGGGCCGGCAGCTCCATGCCCACACCCTCGCCGCGCGGGTAGCGGAAGGCGGAGGGACGGTCGTTGATGGCAGCGGCGGTGGCCACGGCGTGCATCAGTTCGGCCTCGTCCGACGGGGCCATGATGACCATGTTCGGCATCGGGCCCAGGAAGCACATGTCGTACGCGCCGGCATGGGTCGCGCCGTCGGCGCCGACCAGACCGGCACGATCCATGGCGAAGCGGACCGGCAGGTTCTGCAGCACCACGTCATGCACCAACTGATCGTAGCCGCGCTGCAGGAAGGTGGAGTAAATGGCGCAGAACGGGGCCAGGCCCTCCGTCGCCATGCCGGCGGCGAAGGTCACGGCATGCTGCTCGGCGATACCGACATCGAACATGCGATTGGGGAATTTCGCCTCGAACTTGTCCAGCCCGGTGCCGGGGGACATGGCGGCGGTGACCGCGACGATGTTCGGGTTCACCTCCGCCTCGGCAATCAGCGCCTTGGCGAATACGGAGGTATAGGTCGGCGGGCCGGGCGGGGCCTTCTTCTGCTCGCCGGTAACGATGTTGAACTTGGAGACGCCGTGATACTTGTCCGCCGCCGCCTCGGCCGGGGCGTAGCCCTTCCCCTTCTTGGTGACGACGTGCAGCAGCACTGGCTCGGCCGCCTCCGAGTCGCGCAGGTTGCGCAGCACGGGAAGCAGGTGCTCAAGATTGTGGCCGTCGATGGGGCCCACATAATAAAAGCCAAGCTCCTCGAACAGCGTGCCGCCGGTGAGGATGCCGCGGGCATATTCCTCGGCCCGGCGCGCCGTACGCTCCAACTGGCGGGGGAAGCGCTTGGCCATCTTGGCGGCGAAATCGCGCAGGCTCATGAAGCTGCGTGAGGAGATCAGCTTGGACAGATAGGCGCTCATCGCCCCCACGGGCGGGGCAATGGACATGTCGTTGTCGTTGAGGATGACGATCAGGCGGGACTTCATCGCCCCCGCGTTGTTCATCGCCTCATAGGCCATGCCGGCGCTCATCGAGCCATCGCCGATCACGGCGATGACGTTGCGCGGGTCGGCCTCCTGCTTCAGGTCGCGGGCCACGGCCATGCCGAGCCCGGCAGAGATGGAGGTAGAGGAATGGGCCGCGCCGAACGGGTCGTACTCGCTCTCCGAGCGGCGGGTAAAGCCCGAAAGCCCACCCGGCTGGCGCAGGGTGCGGATGCGGTCGCGCCGGCCGGTGAGGATCTTGTGGGGGTAGCACTGGTGGCCGACGTCCCAGATCAGGCGGTCGCGCGGGGTCTCGAACACAGCATGGATGGCGACCGTCAGCTCGACCACGCCGAGCGAGGAGCCAAGATGCCCACCGGTGGTGGAAACCGTGTCGATCGTCTCGGCGCGCAACTCGTCCGCCAGCAGCTTCAGCTGGTCGGCTGAAAAATTACGCAGGTCGGCGGGAATCTTAACCCTGTCGAGAAGCGGTGTCCGCGGCGGCATCAGTGAATTCTCCCCGTAAGCCGCGCCAGTTGATTCCGCATTATGGTTTCGTCCTTCGCTCTAACCTAAAAACCTCAGACTACCTTTTCAGGCGGGCCGTCTGTTACTCCGAAACTTTCGGACACATAAGGGACCCCGGATAGAAAAGCCAGCCATGCCACCCCGCGTAAACCGGCGGGTAAGAAACTTCTTCATATCCCCAAGCTTGCGGATTATGGAAGCTATGACCTATTGCAGGCGTGATAAAGCGATGCGGCGTGACCAACAGGCAACAGGACGGGCAATATGGACGGTTCCCAGACCACTAAGACGATACGAGTGATTCTCGCGCAGCCGCGCGGTTTCTGCGCCGGTGTGGAGCGGGCGATCGACATCGTGGAGCGCGCCCTGACCAAATTCGGCCCGCCGATCTATGTCCGCCATGAAATTGTGCATAACCGGCATGTCGTGGAGGACCTCCGGGCCCGCGGCGCCGTGTTCGTGGACGAGCTGGACGAGGTGCCGGAAGGCGCCTGGACCGTGTTTTCCGCCCATGGCGTGGCCCGCAAGGTGGTACAGGCCGCGGCCGACCGCACGCTGCCGGTGATCGACGCCACCTGTCCGCTGGTCGCCAAGGTGCATGCCGAAGGCCGCCGCTACGCCTCCCAGGGCCGGGAGCTCGTGCTGATCGGACATGCCGGCCATGCCGAGGTTGAAGGTACCATCGGCCAGATCGACGGCACTGTGTACCTGGTGCAGACGGTCGAGGATGCCGAGACACTGGCGGTCCAGGACCCGGACAAGCTCGCCTACATCACGCAGACCACCCTCTCCGTGGACGACACGCGCGGCATCATCGCGGCGCTGAAGCTCCGCTTCCCCCACATCACCGGCCCGGATGTGAAGGATATCTGCTACGCCACCCAGAATCGCCAGGAGGCGGTGCATCAACTGGCCGAGCTGGTGGAAATGATCCTCGTCGTGGGCAGTAAAAACTCCTCCAATTCCAACCGCTTGCGCGAGATTGGCGCGGAGCTGGGCCACCCGGCCTATCTTATCGACGACGCCTCCGCCCTGAAGCCGGAATGGTTCAAGGGCGTGACCACCGTGGGGCTGACCGCCGGCGCTTCCGCGCCGGAAGTGCTGGTGCAGGGCGTGATCGAGGGGCTGAAGCAATTCGGCAACGTGAAGGTCGAGCTTCTGGCGGGCACGCCGGAAGACGTTAAATTCAAACTGCCGGCCGAAGTGGCCAGCTTATAATAAGGACGGGGTTTAAGTATGGGTGTACCGCTAAACCAGGCGCTCCGCGTGGGGGCCTATATCCTGAAGCAGCATATTTCAGGCAACAAGCGCTACCCGCTGGTGCTGATGCTGGAGCCGCTGTTCCGTTGCAACCTGGCCTGCCAGGGCTGCGGCAAGATCGACTACCCGAACGAGATTCTGAACCAGCGCATCTCGGTTGAAGACGCGATCAAGGCCGCCGAGGAATGCCCGGCGCCGATCATCGCCATCGCTGGCGGCGAGCCGCTGCTGCACAAGGAGATGCCGCAGATCGTGGACGCCTATCTGAAGATGGGCAAGTTCGTGATCCTGTGCACCAACGCGCTGCTGCTGGAAAAGAAGATCGACCAGTACAAGCCGCACAAGAATTTCTGCTGGGACATCCACCTGGACGGCGACAAGGAGATGCACGACCGCGCCGTGGACCAGGAAGGCGTGTACGAGCGCGCCGTGGCGGCGATTCAGCTCTCCAAGTCCAAGGGCTTCCGCACGAGCATCAACTGCACGCTGTTCGACGGCGCCAACCCGGACCGCGTGGCGAAGTTCTTCGACACCGTCGCGGATATGGACATCGAGGGCGTGATGACCTCCCCCGGCTATGCCTATGAGCGCGCGCCGGACCAGCAGCACTTCCTCAACCGCACCCGGACCAAGGAGCTGTTCCGCGCCATCTTCCGCCGCGGCAAGGAAAGCGCCAAGCGCGGCAAGAAGTGGAAGTTCACGCAGTCTCCGTTGTTCCTGGACTTCCTGGCCGGCAACCAGACCTATGCCTGCACGCCCTGGGGCAACCCGACTCGCAACGTGTTCGGCTGGCAGCGCCCCTGCTACCTGCTCGGCGAAGGCTACGCCAAGAGCTTCAAGGAGCTGATGGAAACCACCGACTGGGACAAGTACGGCGTCGGCAATTACGAGAAATGCGCTGACTGCATGGTGCACTCGGGCTTCGAGGCCACGGCCGTGATGGACTCCATCAAGCACCCGTGGAAGCTGGCGCAATTCGCCCTCGCCGGTATCAAGACCGAGGGCGCGATGGCCAAGGACATCCCGTTGGACAAAGCCCGCAAGGCGGATTTCAACGTGTTCTCCAAGCATGTCGAGACCAAGATGGCCGAGATCCACAAGAAGAAGGCCGCCGCGCTGCCGGCGGAGTAAAACGGAAAAGGGGGCGTTAAGCCCCCTTTTTGCTGCAAAACTTTTTCAGAACGTGCGCGGCGGCAGCGTCTTCACCCGGGCGATCAGCGCGGCGCGGGCGGCCTTGGCATCCTTGCCCAGGGCGATGAGACCGGGGATCTGCCGCGGCTGCTTCAGCACCGCGAGCAGCACCTTGCCCAGGTCCACGCTGCCATCATCCTTCAGCGCCACCATGGCGGCGGGCGGCAAATCCAGCTCGGCTGGGTCGGTTACCGCGCGCAATACCGCGAAGGGCAGCCCCTTCTC
>DATIWS010000117.1:0-5415 GCA_035519275.1 Acidocella sp.
CCCGACAGCGACCGGCAGGCCCGTGTCGCGGTGCTTCGCGCCACCTGCGTCCTTGATCACCTCGTCCGGATACAGCCAGCGCCCGTCAGCATCCTTGTAGGATTCATGCGTCACCATGCCCTGCGTGAACAGCCCGGCGAATGGCTCCTGTACCGTAACGTGTCCGGTTTTTTCCATCGCGCGGGTGAAGAAGCGCGCATAGAGCAGGTGCAGGATCGCGTGCTCGATGCCGCCCACATACTGGTCCACCGGCAGCCAGTGCTTCACGGCGTCCAGCTTCGTCGGCGTGGCCGCGCGGGGCGCGCAGAACCGGGCGAAATACCAGGAGCTGTCGATAAAGGTGTCGAACGTATCCGTCTCGCGCTGGGCGGCACCACCGCATTTCGGGCAGGCCACATGCCGCCAGCTGGGGTGATGATCCAGCGGATTTCCGGGCTTGTCGAAGCTCACATCCCCAGGCAGCGCCACCGGCAGCTGCTCATCCGGCACGGGCTGCGGGCCACAGGCCTCGCAATGGATCACCGGGATCGGGCAGCCCCAATAGCGCTGGCGGGAGATGCCCCAGTCGCGCAGGCGCCAGTTGGTCACAGCCTTGCCCGCGCCGATGGCCTCCAGCTCGGCGATCGCCTTTTCCTTCGCCGCCGCCGTGGTCAGGCCGGAGAGGAAACCGGAATTGACAATAAAGCCGTCGCCATCCAGCGCCTTGCCCGGCAGCTCCGGCACGGTGTCCGGGCTGGGGGACACCACCACCGGAATGGGCAGTTCGTATTTGCTGGCGAATTCGTAGTCGCGCTGGTCGCCGCAGGGGCAGCCGAAGATCGCGCCCGTGCCGTATTCCATCAGCACGAAATTGGCGATCCACACCGGGTATTTTTCGCCGTTGAACGGGTTGATCACCTCAAGCCCGGTGAAGAAGCCCTGCTTTTCCGCCGCCTCGATCACCGCCTCGGACGTACCCTGGCTCGCACATTCCGCCAGGAATGCCGCCGCCGCCGCATTGCCCGCCGCCACCGCCTTGGCAATGGGGTGTTCCGGCGCAATGGCGAGGAAGGACATGCCGAACAGCGTATCCGGCCGCGTGGTGTAAACGGTGACGCTCTCGATGCCGTCCACGGGTGCCGCCAGCGGGAATGTCACTTCCGCGCCCTGGGAGAAGCCGATCCAGTTCTCCTGCATCAGCTTGACGCGCTCAGGCCAGCGCTCCAGGGTCTTCAGCCCGTCCAGCAGCTCCGGCGCGAAATCGGTAATTTTAAGGAACCACTGCGAGAGCTGCTTCTTCTCGACAATCGCGCCCGAGCGCCAGCCGCGCCCGTCGATGACCTGCTCATTGGCCAGCACGGTCATGTCCACCGGGTCCCAGTTCACGTAGGCCGAGCGGCGCTCCACCAACCCGGCCTTCCAGAAATCCAGGAAGATCTTCTGCTGCTGGCCGTAATATTCGGGGTCGCAGGTGGCGATCTCGCGGTCCCAGTCCAGCGAGAAGCCCATGCGCTTCAGCTCGGCGCGCATGTTGGCGATATTGGCGTAGGTCCAGCTCGCCGGGTCGGCGTTGTTTTCCCGCGCGGCGTTCTCGGCCGGCAGGCCGAAGGCGTCCCAGCCCATCGGGTGCAGCACATCGAAACCCTGGGCGCGCTTGTAGCGCGCCACCACGTCGCCCAGCGTGTAGTTGCGCACATGGCCCATGTGGATCTTCCCCGACGGGTAGGGGAACATCTCCAGCACATAATATTTGGGCTTGTCGCCGGCGGGCACGTCCTCGGCCTTGAAGCAGCCGGCCGTCTCCCATTGCTGCTGCCAATGCGGCTCGGAGAGGGAGAAATCGTAGCGGGTGGTTTCGGTGTCTGACATGGCCCCGTCTTTAATCGTGCACCCAAGCCGCGCCAAGGGGCGGGCTTCAGCCCGCCTTCACGGCATGGCTCCCGGCGCGCTGCGGCATGAGCAAAATACATCCAATAATGAACAAGGCGATCAGGAATGAGGAATCCGGCCTGCTCAGATTAAACCCGCCATGTGCGATGGGCTTTGTAAGAAGATCACCCAGCGTCGCGCCCAGTGGGCGGGTAAGGATAAACGCCGCCCAGAACAGAGCCGCGCGCGAGATCTTCGTGAAAAAGTACAATCCCGCGATACAGGCGAGCAGCCCCATGAAAAAGAATGCCCCACCGGAAAAGCCTAATCCCAGCCCATCGGCCACATAATCCCCCAGCGCCGTGCCCAGCGTGTTGGAGGCGAGGATCGTGGCCCAATAAAAGCCTTCCATTTTTGCGGAACTGATATTGGACACCGAAACTGTGCCGCAGGCCAGACGCCAGATGAGCAGAGTCAGCATCACCCAGGTAAACAGCAGCGCAGAGCCGCCGGGGTAACCGATGCCCATGGACCTGTCGGCATAATCGGCCATGGTGGTCCCGACCAAGGTCGTGGCGACAATTGCCGGCCAGTAAATCCACGGATGGAAAGCCTTGGCGCGCAACTGCAGGGCAATGGCCGCGATGAACAAAACCATAAACACACAGCTACTGATGGCATAGCCGAGATTGAGGCTCATGGAGAGCGTGTCACCCCCCGTTTCGCCAAGCGTCGTCGCGGCGATCTTGATGATCCAGAACGTCAGCACGACTTCCGGGACTTTTTTCGAGCGGGCGTGAATGTCACTCATGTCAGGGCTCCGGGCAAGAATTGCTGGCGTTCCACAATCTATATCAGCCGTGTTCCGGCTTCTCGCGCTTGGCGTGCCAGTTCTCCATCAGCTTCAGCACGGTGGCGGAGGTTTCCTCGATGGAGCGGCGCGTCACGTCGATGGTCGGCCAGCCGCGCGCGTTGCACATGCGCCGCGCCCAGAGCAGCTCTTTTTCCACAGCCTCGTAATCCACGTATTCCGAGTTGTCGCTGCGGGCGAAACCAGACTGGGCGCCGGCGCCGATCAGCTGCAGCCGGTGGCGGCGAATATCGATCAGCGATTTCGGGTCGATGGTCAGGCCGATCACGGGGCATGGCGGGTCGTTCAGCAGGTCGGTCGGCTCGATCCCCGGCACCAGCGGCACATTCAGCGCCTTGATGCCGCGATTGGCCAGATAAAAGCAGGTCGGGGTCTTGGAGGAGCGGGAGACGCCGACCAGCACCACATCGGCATCGGCTATACCGCGGTTCGCCTGGCCGTCATCATGGCTGATGACATAATGCATGGCGTCGATGCGCCGGAAATAATCGGCATCCAGCACATATTGCCGGCCCGGCTTGTGCTTGGCAGGTGCTCCGAACTGCGCCTGCAGCATCTCCAGCACCGGGTCGAGCACGTGCAGCAGCGGCACGCCGAGCCGCGCGCAGGCGGAATCGAGCTCATGGCGCAGCGCGTCATCCACAAGCGAGCACAGCACGGGGCCGGGCTCGGCCTGGATGCCCTCCAGCACCCGGTGCAGCTGCAACCGGGAGCGGATCAGCGACCAGCGATGATAGTTCACCTGTGACTCATCGAACTGCGCCACGGCGGCCCGGGCCAGGCTGGTCAAAGTGTCCCCAGTGGCGTCGGATATCAGGTGTATATTGAGCTTATCGCTGTCCATAAGACTGTTAATAGCGTGGATTGTTTGCCGCCGCGTCACCCTTTTTCGGAAAACCGGGGATAAAATTCAGAATCCGTGAACGCGGGATAAGTTCAGACGAACTTGTCCGTGGGATGTGAATAACCACGGTGGATATGTAAAAATCAGCAGCTTACAGCTTGTTTTTGGATGTGGATAACTTTGTGGATTTACGGATGAATTGGGTTAACCCCCGTTATCCACAGCGCATCTACCCCCCCTCTTAACCTTTAAAGAATAAAGGATTGGGTTTAGGCGGTGTGTATGAAATTGCTCCAAGCGTTGAATGGCGAGCCTGTATGGCCGCCGCCGGTGTGGCTCATGCGCCAAGCCGGGCGTTATTTGCCGGAATATCGGGCCACCCGCGCCGAGGCCGGGGATTTCATCAGCCTGTGTCTGAACCCGGCATTGGCAACTGAAGTAACGTTGCAGCCGATCCGCAAATTCGGCTTTGACGCGGCGATTTTGTTCTCGGACATACTGATATTGCCCATGGCTCTGGGGCAGGGCCTGCGCTTTGCCGAGGGTGAGGGCCCACGTCTTCCGCCTCTGCAATATAGTGCAGACCTTAATCCGGCCCGCGCGCCGGAAATTTACGCCCCTGTAATGGAAACAGTGTGCCGCCTTCGCAATGAACTTCCGCCGCAAACGGCGCTCATCGGCTTTGCCGGCGGCCCGGCGACAGTCGCCTGCTATATGCTGGACGGCGAAGGCGGGGGCGAATTCCCGCGCACCCGGCGACTGGCTTATGAGCAACCCGGCTTTGTTAGTGACGTGCTGAATTTACTAACAGAAGCCACGATCGCCTATCTCTCGGCCCAGATCGATGCCGGGGCGGATTGCGTGATGCTGTTCGAGAGCTGGGCCGGGATTTTCCCAGCACCACAGTTCCGCGAGCTGGTCATCGGCCCGAACAAGCGCATCACCGCGGCGCTCAAGGCAAAATACCCGGGCATCAAGATCATCGGCTTTCCGCGCCTCGCCGGGCTTTGCTTAAGCGAATACGCGCGCGAGGCCGGGATGGACGCCATCGGGCTGGATACGGTCACCGATATCGAAAACGCCATCGCCGCCTGCCCGCCGGGCACGGTGTTCCAGGGCAATCTGGACCCGCTGCTGCTGAAACTGGGCGGCAAGGCGATGGAAGAGGCGGCGCTCAAGCTGCTCGCCAAGGTCAAAGGCCGCCCGCATATCTTCAACCTGGGCCATGGCATCACCCCGGACGTGCCGGAGGAGAACGTGGCGCGGCTGATGGAGATCATTCGCGGCGCATGAGGACAGCGGTCGTTCTGTTCAATCTGGGCGGGCCGGATAGCCTGGAGGCGGTCAAACCCTTCCGGGTGAACCTGTTTTCGGACAAGGCGATCATCCGCGCGCCCATCTTCATCCGCTTCTGGCTGGCGCGGCTCATTGCCGCGTCGTCGGCCAAGGCGGCGGTGGAGAATTACACGCTGATGGGCGGCAAATCGCCGTTGCTGGACCTCACGCGGCAGCAGGCGGCGGCGTTGGAACAGGTTTTGGGCGGCGACCACAAATGCTTCATCGCCATGCGCTACTGGCACCCGTTCGCGCGGGAGGTGGCGCGGGAAGTGAAGGCCTGGAACCCGGACAGGATTCTGCTCCTGCCGCTTTATCCGCAGTTTTCCACCACCACCACCGGGTCATCGCTCAGCGACTGGCGCGAGGCCGCGGCCAAGGCCGGCCTCGCCAAGCCCACCACCACGCTGTGCTGCTGGCATGATGACCCGGATTACTGCGCCGCCACCGCCGCTCTGGTGGATGAGACCATTGCCGAGGCCAAGGCGAAATTGCCGGGCACGAAAATCCGCGTGCT
>DATIWS010000118.1:0-5135 GCA_035519275.1 Acidocella sp.
TAGCCGGAGCTGATCTGCACGAGCGGGTTCACCTGCACCAGCAGGAACACCAGCACCGCCCCCGCAATGGCAGGAGCGATCCATTTACGCGGGTTTGAAGAACCGGAGGGAAGCCTGTCAACATTCGGGAGGATTGCCATAGCGAAAACCTTGCACAGCTTTTCAGGCCGCACCAGCGGCGGCGGTCATTTATCATTGGCCTGAAACGAAAAGGGCGGGCACCAGGCCCGCCCCGTTTCGGTTACGCCGCGGCGTCGAGCGCCTGGGTGAGATCGGCGATGATGTCCTCGATATGCTCGAGTCCGATGGAGAGCCGAACATAGCCCGGGGTAACGCCGGTCGCCGCCTGCTCGGCCTCGGAGAGCTGGCTATGCGTGGTGCTGGCCGGGTGGATGGCGAGCGAGCGCGCATCGCCGATATTGGCGACATGGTAGAACAGCTGCAGGGCGGAGATGAACCTCTTCCCCGCCTCGGCGCCGCCGGCCAGTTCGAAGCCGACCAGCCCGCCCTTGCCGCCCTTCAGGTACTTGTCGGCCAGCTCCTTCTCCCGCCCGGTGGCGAGGCTCGGATGGATCACTTTGGTCACGTCCTTGCGGGTGGTGAGGAATTTCACCACTGCTTCCGCATTCTCCGAGTGGCGGGTGATGCGCAGCGGCAGGGTCTCGATGCCCTGAATGATCTGGAAGGCGTTGAACGGCGAGAGCGCAGCCCCGAGATCGCGCAGCAGCACCACGCGGGCGCGGATGATATAGGCGATCGGCCCCAGCGGCTTCACCGCTTCGCTCCACACCGCGCCATGGTAGGAGGGGTCGGGCGTGTTGAGCAGCGGCTGGCGCTCGGGGTACGCACCCCAGTCGAAATTGCCGCCATCGATGATCACGCCGCCGATGCTGGTGCCGTGCCCGCCAATGTACTTGGTGGTGGAATACACCACCACTGCGGCGCCATGCTCGAATGGGCGCACCAGCAGCGGGGCGGCGGTGTTGTCCACGATCAGCGGGATGCCGAAACTGCGGCCGATGGCGGCCACCTCGGCGATGGGGAACACGCGCAGCTTCGGGTTCGGCAGGGTTTCGGCGTAATAGGCGCGGGTGCGGTCATCCGTGGCGCGGGCGAAAGCCTCCGGGTCCACCGGGTCCACAAAGCGCACCTCGATCCCCTGGTCCTTCAGCGTGTTTGCGAACAGGTTCCAGGTGCCGCCATACAAATCGGTGGAGGCCACCACGTTGTCCCCGGCGCGGGCCAGGTTCTGCAGCGAGAAGGCCGAAGCCGCCTGGCCCGAGGCCACCGCTAGCGCCGCCACGCCGCCCTCGATGGCCGCCAGACGCTGCTCCAGCACGTCCGTGGTCGGGTTCATGATGCGGGTGTAGATGTTGCCGAATTCCTTCAGCGCGAACAGGTTCGCGGCGTGCTCCGGCGAGTGGAACTGGTATGAGGTGGTCTGGTGGATCGGCACCGCCACCGAGCCGGTGGTGGCATCGGCCCGCCAGCCGGCGTGCAAGGCCAGTGTTTCGGGGTGCTTGGAGTTGATGGCCATGACTGCGTCCCTTGTTTTTGTTGCCCGGGCAGCATGGCACATCCGCTATTTCCCTACAAGGCGGGTAGGCTTCACTCCACCGCTTCCAGCACCCCCGTCTCCACGTCAAAATGCATCCCCGCCAGGGTCAGCCTGCCATCGCGCACGCGCTCGGCGATCCAGGGAAAGGTGCGCAGATTGGCGAGCGAGACGCGGATCGCCTCATGCTCGCAGGCATAGCAGCGCGCGTCGAAATCCTCCGGCATATCGGGTGAATCGCAAACCCGCTGGCGCGCGGATTTGGCGATCTCCATCCAGGATTCAAGGAAGTCCCCATGGCTGCCATCGGGCTGCATCAACGCGCGGATGCCGCCGCAGCGCGAATGGCCCATGACGACGATGCTGCGTACCCCCAGCGCCGTGACGGCGAATTCCAGCGACGCCGAGGTGCCGTGAGTGCTGGCATCCGGCGCGTAAGGCGGCACCAGGGCGCTGACATTGCGCACCACGAAAATCTCGCCCGGGGCGCAGTCGAAGATGACTTCCGGCGCCACGCGCGAATCAGCGCAGGCGATGACCATGGTCGGCGGCGACTGCCCGTCCCGCGCCAGGGTGGAATACAGCTCCTCGTGCTCGCGCCAATAACCGTTGCGAAAGCGCTCAAAACCATCAAGCAGCGTCTTCATAAACCCTCCCGCTTCGCTGCGTTCCACAAGTTGTCCATCTCGTCCAGGCTGGACGAAGCCGGCGTCTTGCCCTCAGCGGCGAGCAGCGCCTCGACGCGGGAGAACCGGCGGATGAATTTTTCGTTCGCGCCTTCAAGGCACGCCTCGGCATCCTGCCCCAGCTTGCGGGCGAGGTTCGCCAGCACGAAAAGCATGTCGCCCAGTTCGTCCTTGATCCGCTCCGGCGCCGCAGCGGGCAGCTCGGCGCGCAATTCGGCGGTTTCCTCTGCCAGCTTGTCCAGCACGGCCTCGGCGTTCGGCCAGTCGAACTTCACCCGCGCCGCGCGGGCGGTGAGTTTCTGCGCGCGCTTGAGCGCGGGCAGGCCCGTGGCCACGCCATCCAGCACGCCATGCTGCGCCAGCGCCCGGCGTTCCTCGGCCTTCTGCGCCTCCCAGGCGGCGGTCTGCCCGGCGGCGGTGCGCGAGGCCTCGTCGCCGAACACATGCGGGTGGCGGCGGATCATCTTGCCGGTAATGCCCCGCGCCACATCGTCGAAATTGAACCACCCGCGCTCGGCGGCCATCTGCGCGTGGTACACCACCTGGAACAGCAGATCGCCCAGCTCATCCTTAAGGTGCTCCGGCTCGCCAGCCTCGATCGCGGCGCGCACCTCGTAGGCTTCCTCAATTGTATAGGGCGCAATGGTCTCGAAGCTCTGCTCCTTGTCCCATGGGCAGCCGGTTTGCGGGTCCCGCAGCGCCGCCATCACGTTGATCAGCGCCGAGATCGGTGGTTCTGTGCTCATGGGCAGAGTGTAAATTCAGGGGATGAAAATGGCCAGCGCTTACGATTTCTCGTTCCAGACCTTGCAGGGCCAGCCCTATCCGCTGAGCGCCCTGGCCGGGCGGCCGCTGCTGGTGGTGAACACGGCGAGCAAATGCGGCTTCACCCCGCAATACGCGGCGCTGGAGGCGCTGGCGAAGCGCTTCCCGGACCTCGCCATCATCGGGGTGCCGTGCAACGATTTCGGCGGGCAGGAGCCGGGCAGCAGCGAAGAGATCGGCAAGTTCTGCGAGATCAATTACGGCGTCACCTTCCCGATCATGAGCAAGGTGCATTGCGTGGGACCGGATGCGCATCCATTCTTCAAGTGGGTGGTGGAGGAGGGGCGGTTTCTCGCCAAGCCGCGCTGGAATTTCTACAAATACCTCATCAACAAGCAGGGCAAGTTGGAAGATTTCTTCCTTTCAATCACCAAGCCGGACTCGAAGAAATTCATCAACGCGGTGGAACTGCTGTTGCACGATTGATCGTCATCGCGAGCGCAGCGATGGATTGCTTCGGGCTATGCCCTCGCAATGACGTCACCCCATGCGCCGGGCCAGAGCGATGATCCGCCGCGCCTCGTCCCACAGGTCGTAATCGTCGAACTGCTCGAGGCGCACCCAGGCGCAGTCCGTCACGTCATCGCCGGGGCGGGCCTCTCCGCCCACGTAGCGCGCGGCGAAGTCCAGAATGGTGTAGTGGTACAGGATGCGCCCGTGCGGGTCGTGGTGGATTGAGTCGACATGGCCAACAAGCGTGAGCGTCCCGCAGGCGAGGCCCGTCTCTTCCAGCAATTCCCGCCGCGCGGTCTCTTCTGCCGTTTCGCCCAGCTCCTGCTTGCCGCCGGGCAGGGCCCAGGCGCCAAGCGCGGGCGGCTTGCCCCGGCGCACGAGCAGAACCTCCTCGCCCCGGAGCAGAACGATGCCAATACCGACCTTTGGGAGTGTGGGGTAGGGCATTAACCGGCTCTCACGGTTTGAATGGCTTCGCGTTGGTCGAACAGGTTGAGCAGCACCTTCGCCGCTTGTCCGCGCTCGCTCTCCAGCTTCGGGTCGCGTTGCAGCAACAGCACCGCATCCTGGCGCGCCATGTTCAGCAATGCGGCGTGTTTCTCCGGGTCGGCGAGGCGGTAGCCCGGCAGGCCGGACTGCCTGGTGCCCAGAAAATCCCCCGCGCCGCGCAGGCGGAAATCCTCGTCGGCGATGAGAAACCCGTCCTCGGTGTCGCGCAGCAGGGAGAGGCGCTTGCCCGCCGTCTGGCCCAGCTTGGAATCATGCAGCAGCAGGCAGTAGCTTTTCGCCGCCCCGCGCCCCACGCGCCCGCGCAGCTGGTGCAGCTGCGCCAGACCGAAGCGCTCGGCATGCTCGATCACCATAACATTCGCCTCCGGCACATCCACGCCGACCTCGATTACCGTGGTTGCCACCAAGATTTGCGCCCGACCGGCGGCGAAGTCGCGCAACGCCGCGTCGCGCTGCGCCGGGTCCATCTTGCCATGCGCCATCGCCACCACATCGCCAAAGCGCTGGCGCAGCTGGCCGAAGCGCATTTCCGTGGCGGTGATGTCCAGCACTTCGGATTCCGTCACCAGCGGGCAGACCCAGTACACGCGCCCGCCCGCCGCGATCGCGCGCGCGATGGCCGCCTCCACCTTCTCCAGTTCGACGAGGCTATGCAGCGTGGTGGTGATCTTTTCGCGGCCCTTGGGTTTTTCGGTGATGCGGGAGACATCCATCTCCGCCCAGTGCGTGAGCAGCAGCGTGCGCGGAATCGGCGTCGCCGTCATCACCAGCAGGTCCGTCGCATCGCCCTTCTGCCCCAACGCCAGACGCTGATCGACCCCAAAACGATGCTGTTCGTCGATCACGGCCAGGCCAAGGTCATGGAACTCCACATGCTTCTGAAAGATCGCGTGCGTGCCTATGACGATGTTCAGGCTGCCATCCGCCAGCCCCGCGAGAATCTCACGCCGCGCCGCACCCTTCACGTTGCCGGTGAGCAGCGCCACTGGCACGGGCGAAAGCTTCTGGAAGGTGGCGAAATGCTGCTTGGCCAGAATCTCGGTTGGCGCCAGGAATGCCGCCTGCGTGCCTGCCTCCACCGCGCGCAGGCAGGCGAGCAATGCCAC
>DATIWS010000119.1:0-5204 GCA_035519275.1 Acidocella sp.
CTGCACCTGCTCGCGCAGCTGCTCGATGGCGGCTTTCAGCGCGAGGCCGATATTGGTGAGCGGTACGGAGGTAGACTTGCTGCACAGCGTGTTGGCCTCGCGGTTGAACTCCTGCATCAGGAAGTCCAGCTTACGGCCCACTGCCACGCCCTCTTTCAGCAGGGCGCGCGCGGCCTCGATATGCGCGGCCAGACGGTCCAGCTCTTCCCGCACGTCGGATTTCGTGGACAGCAGGGCGATTTCCTGGGCGATGCGCTCTTCCGGCAGATTCGGCGTGCCGCCGATCAGCTCGGCCAGCTGCGCGGCCAGACGGGCGCGGTGCAGCTCCGGCTGCTTCGCCGCTTCCAGCCCCGCGGCCTCGTGCAGCAGCGCGATCTCATGCAAATTGGCGCCGACGATGCCGGCCAGCTTATGCCCCTCGGCGGCGCGGGACTCTGCCAGCCCCTCCAACGCCTGCACAAAGCCGGTACGCACCGCGTCATGCAGCGCGGCGCGCTCCTCCTCGCTCTCCTCCTGCGTCCCGGTGCTGCGCATTACCCCCGGCAGGGCCAGCAGCAACTCGGCTCGCGGCGGCAGCGCGCCGGGGATGTTGTCCGCCAGCTCGACGGCCAGATCCTTGATCCGCTCCAGCGCCACCATGTCCGGCACGATCGCGGCGGCCTGCTCGCGCTTCAGCGTGAGCGTGCCGGAGACGTTGCCGCGCTTCAGCCGCTTCGCGGCCAGGTCGCGCAGCGGGAACTCCAGCGCCTCCAGCCCGGAAGGCAGGCGCAGCTTCACGTCCAGGCCGCGCCCGTTCACGCTGCGCAGCTCCCATATCCAGGCGGTACCGTTGAGTTCGCCCTGGGCGCGGGCGAACCCTGTCATCGAGGCAATTTGCGAAAATTCAGTCATGGGCTGGCCTCATAGCAGCAGGCTACCAGACTGCCCATATGCTTAAACACCCGGCGCCGCGCGTGGCCTCGTGCCTGGGCATATATGCCAGCGCCCCCCCCTACACGCACAGGTAACCGGCCTCTATGTCGATGCCACCGACCGGCTGGGATGCCTGCTGCCAACTGAAGGGGCAAGCCATGTCGAGCAGCGCATGGGCTGGTTCATGCGCCGCTTCCGGTGCCCGCTATGACGGTAACGCGTTTGCACCCTTAGATTGTCACAACTGCTAACACGGCCATGTGCTCAGCCGCAGGAAAGCGCCAAAAAAGAACGTTAGCTGCAACGAAATAGCGCCGAAATAAATTTCCCAGATTTGTCATATTGCCGCACTGCACGAAATCTTTTCCCGCATCTCTCTGAATTTTAACCATTTCGGAACCGCTTTATCTCTAGGAAGCCAGGCCGTTTCCGGGTAAGTACGGGCACAACTTTAGGGGTTGGACTATGACCACGAAAACCTTTCACGGGTTCACGCTCTGGGCCGTGCCGCGCTTTCATAGGTCTGTTGCCATTTGCCCGGAGGCGCAGAACCAGGAACGCAAAGGCGGCCTGCTTCACCAATTTGCTACCCTACAGTTTGAAGACCCGGCGCGGGAAACGCTGGCGCCCCGCCCCACGCTCGCGCGTGAACCGGCCGCCTGTCACTAAGAGTTCTTTTGGGGCCGGCAGACCGCCCCGCCAGCCTTAATTCAAGCCTGCGTCTTCGCCGCCTTGTCGAACGCCATCAGGCCTCGCATCATTGCCTCGAAATCCTTGAGGGCGATCATGTTGGGCCCGTCCGAGGGGGCATTGTCCGGGTCTGGGTGTGTCTCGATGAAGAGCCCGGCCACACCCACCGCCACGGCGGCACGGGCAAGCACGGGCACGAATTCGCGCTGCCCCCCGGAAGCGCCGCCCAGCCCGCCCGGCTGCTGCACGGAGTGGGTGGCGTCGAAGATCACCGGCGAGCCAAACCCGGCCACGATCGGCAGGCCGCGGAAATCCGAGACCAGCGTGTTATAGCCGAAGCTGGTGCCGCGCTCGGTGGCCATCACGCGCGAATTGCCCGACTGCGTGACCTTGGCCAGCACGTTCTTCATATCCCACGGGGCCAGGAACTGCCCCTTCTTCACGTTCACAACGGCGCCGGTCTGGGCCGCGGCGATCAGCAGGTCGGTCTGCCGGCAGAGGAAGGCCGGGATCTGCAGGACATCGACCACCTCGGCCACCGGGGCGCATTGTTCGCGCTCATGCACGTCGGTCAGCACTGGCAGGTCAAGGCGGCTCTTTATGTCGGCGAAAATCCGCAGCGCGGCGTCCAGCCCCACGCCGCGCGCGCCGGAAAGGCTGGTGCGGTTCGCCTTGTCGAAGGAGCCCTTGAACACCAAGCCGATACCGAGGCGCGCGCAGATCTCCTTGAGCGCGCTGGCGCATTCAAAGGCGTGCGCGGCGCTCTCAATCTGGCAAGGCCCGGCGATCAGCGAGATCGGCAGGTTATTGCCGAAGCTCACCCCACCGACAGAGACGACAGCAGCGGGCGGGATGGCGGGAGTGGTCATGGTCTTTCCTTCAGCGACTGGCATTGCCCACCATATAGCCGCCAAATATGCCGCCAGCAAAAAGGCCCCGGATCGCTCCGGGGCCTTTTCGTCACCGCCAAACCGGAAGTTTAGTCCACGGCGCCTTTGAGGGCCTGTTCCTCGGCCATGATCTCGGCAGCGCGGGCGGCGATTTCGCCCGCATTGATCGGGGGGCCAGGGAAGCGGGTGCGGGCAACGCCGAACCAGATCACCGCGATAACCGCCAGCAGACCGATGAAATAACTGTCGAGGATGTCGTTGGGCGGGCGGGTGCCGATATAAATGATCAGCACGCCGCCAAGGACGGAGATCAATGCCAGCGGCCTGGAGAACACACCAAGGCGGAACGGCCCGAACTCGGTCCAGCTACGCCCCTCAGCGAACAACCCGGCCAGGATCGGCATGGCGTAGGAGATGTAGAGGAACATCGCGCAGCCAGCCGCCAGCGCCGCGAAGGCCGGCGAGTAGAGAGTCGAGCCAATGGCCACCACCACAACCGCCCAGATGGCGTACACCGGCGAACGGTGCTTGCGATCGACCTTCTTCAGCCATTGGCTGCCCGGCAGGCCGCCGTCACGCGCGAAGGCATACACCATGCGCGAGGTGGAGGTGACACCGGCCAGGGCGCAGAGGAAGTTGGAGAGCACGATGCCGATGTAGAGCAGATCCTTCCACACCGTGGGCACGGCGAGGCCGGCCATCAGGTTGAAGATGATGCTGGAGCCATCGCCCGCGTTCTTCATCGGGTCGGGCATCGCGATGACGAAGGAGGCCGCCATGACGAGGCCGAACAACAGGGACCAGAAGATCGAGTTTATGATCCCCTTGGGTACGTTGATACGGGCGTTGACCGTCTCCTCCGATGTATGAGCGGAGCCGTCATACCCGGTCATGGTATAGAGTGGATAGAGCATGCAGAGCAGGAACAGGTAGAACGGGGAGTCGCTGTGCGGCACCACGCCACCGCCCGGCGCGCCGGAGAAGTTGTGGAAGGCGATGAGGCGCGAGAAATCCCAGTGCGGGGTGGCGTAGAGCATGGTACCGGTGAGCAGCACGGCGACGACGAAAATGAGATAGCCCGAGAAATCGATCAGCTTCGTCGTAAAGCGGATGCCAAAATGGTTGAGCAGGCCCTGCGCCCCGGCGATGAGCACCACGGCCAGCACCTGCGGCCAGCCGCCGGAGACGGTCGGCCAGTAGCTCGACCAGTGCGAGGTATCGACGCCAAAAATGTTTTTCAAAATCAATCCATTGAACAGGTTGTAGACGCCGACGTCCACCGAGGAGATCACGAAGATCAGTCCAGCCAGGTTGAACCAGGCCGTGGCCCAGCCCCAGCCGCGCCCGCCCAGAATAGAGGACCAGTGATACAGCCCGCCGGCCGTGGGATAGGCCGAGGCGATCTGCGCCATGCAGGCGCCGACTGTTAGAGCGAAGAGGCCACCGACGATCCAGCCGATGATGGCCGTGAAAGCGCCGCCAGTGGAGTAACCGACCTGGAAGGAGGTGATCCCACCGGCAAGGATGCAGATAATCGAGAACGCCACGGCGAAATTGGAGAAGGCGTGCATGCGCCGGGAAAGCTCCTGCGCATAGCCCATCTTGTGAAGCACCGCGGCATCAGCCGCCAGTATGTCCTTTTCACTCTGGTCCGTCATCGAGAGCCCCTTGTTGTTGTAATTTATTTTAAAGACGAAACTTATACAGGGAGTTTTCTTTCGCCAAGAGAAACTTGACCTTCCGCATTCCTGAGCGCGAAAAATTGTGACTATAATCAATAAAACAACCTGGGAGCCAAACCATGGTCTCAACCCCCCACCTGACATTGCCCGAACTCAAGGGGATGGCCGAACGCGGCGAGATCGACACGGTCATCGTCGCCGCGTGCGACATGCAGGGCCGCCTGCAGGGCAAGCGGGTGATGCCGAGGTTCTTCTTCGAGTCCGTCACCTCCGAGGCCGCCGAGGGCTGCTCCTACCTGCTCGCCACGGACATCGAATGCACCCCGGTACCGGGCTATGAGCTTACCTCCTGGGAAAAAGGGTATGGCGATTTCATCTTTGCGCCAGACCTCTCCACCCTGCGCCTGGCCCCCTGGCAGCCGGGTGCCGCGATCATCCTGTGCGACATCGAGCTGAATGACCACAAGCCGGCGGATGTCTCGCCGCGCACCATGCTGAAGAAACAGCTCGACCGGCTGAAGGGCCATGGCCTGACCGCCTGGGCCGCGACCGAGCTGGAATTCATCATGTTCCGCAACACTTACGAGGATGCGTGGAACAGGGCTTATCGCGGCCTCACCCCTGCCAACCAGTATAATAACGACTATTCGATCCTCGGCACCGCGCGGGTCGAGCCGGTGATCCGCCGGATCCGCAACGCCATGGAGGCGGCCGGAATTCAGGTGGAAAACTCCAAGGGCGAGTGCAATCTCGGCCAGCACGAGATCAATTTCCGCTACGGCCCGGCGCTCACCACCTGCGACGAGCACGTCATATATAAAGAGGCGGCGAAGGAGATCGCGGCGCAGGAGGGCGTGGCCATCACCTTCATGGCCAAGTTCAACGAGCGCGAGGGCAATTCCTGCCATACGCATCTGAGCCTGCGCAACGAGGCGGGCGAGCCCATGTTCCTGGACGCCGATGGCCATTCGCCGTCGAAATTCTTCAAGCAATTCATGGCCGGGCTGCTGCGCCACGCGCCGGAAATCGC
>DATIWS010000120.1:0-9793 GCA_035519275.1 Acidocella sp.
GCCGCTGGCTGAAACCCCCGGTTGACGCGCGGCGGATCGGGGTTTAAGGGCGGCGCTTCGTTGCCGGGAACGTGGACGGGCGGTGGTCGCCCGCGCCCGCTGTTTTTGCATTAGCAGAGACGGACTACTGGCGGAATTTTAACAAGAAGGACCAGCGCCGTGACCAAGCGCACTGAAAGCAAATATAAGATTAACCGCCGTCTGGGCGTTAACCTGTGGGGCCGCGCCAAGTCGCCGGTCAACAAGCGTGAATATGGCCCGGGCCAGCATGGCCAGCGCCGCAAGAAGCCGTCCGACTTCGGCGTGCAGCTGATGGCCAAGCAGAAGCTGAAGGGCTACTACGGCAACATCTCCGAGAAGGCGTTCTACAAGTACTACGAGGAAGCCGTGCGCCGTAAGGGTGACACCTCGGAGAACCTGATCGAGCTGCTCGAGCGCCGTCTGGACGCGGTCATCTACCGCCTGAAATTCGCCATCACCCCGTTCGCCGCGCGCCAGCTCGTCAGCCATGGCCATGTGACCGTGAACGGCAAGAAGGTGAACATCCCCTCCTTCCAGGTGAAGGACGAGGACGTGATCGAGGTGCGCGAGAAGTCCAAGCAGCTGGCCGTGGTGCTGGACGCCGCCCAGAGTGGCGAGCGCGACGTGCCGGAGTACATGGAAGTCGACCACCGCGCGATGAAGGGCAAGTTCATGCGTGCGCCGAAGCTGGCGGACGTGCCCTACCCGGTGCAGATGGAACCGCACCTGGTGGTGGAATTCTACTCCCGTTAATCCGGGACAGATTTTCGAACCGAACATGGAAAACGGCGCCTTCGGGCGCCGTTTTTTGTTTGTTACACGGGCGAGATACTGGGGTTACATTCGCGGCGCACGACATACATGGTTGCTTTAACTCAAGGAGTTGTTTCCATGCGCCGTATTCTTCTGGCTTCCTGCATCGCGCTTCTGCCGGGCCTCGCCCTGGCGCAGACCAGCGACAACCCGCCCGTGCCGGGTGCGGACCAGTCCGCCCCCGGGCCAGGCTTCGGCCCGGGCATGATGGGTGGCGGTTGGGGTATGATGGGTGGCGGCTGGGGAAAAGATCGTCGCGGCTTTGGTCAGGACGATGTGCTTATCAATTTCTACGCCGCCAACACCACGCATGACGGCCACCTCACCCTGGCCCAGGCCAAGGCCGCTGGGTTCAAGCCGGTGGTCGATAACTTCGATGATATCGATGTGAAGAAGCGTGGCTATGTCACGTTCTATGACATCGAGGCCTGGCGTCTGGACGAAGTGGCCAAGCGCCTCGAGCAGCGGGCGGACGAACTGCGCGCAAAGGACTGAACCGCGCGGTTCTAGTGCGAGCCCGACCGGCCCTTGGAGAGACGTTCCGAGACAGGCACGCTCGGGTCGCCGGTGACGAACATCTCGTGCAGCAGGCCGCCGCTTCCGTTGCTGGAAGCGCTGGCCGGGGTGCCGGCAACCGCATTGGCGGGTGCGCTGGCACCGGGTGCTGCGGTGTTATTCGCGGCTGGTGCGGCGCCGCCGCCTGCCGGGGGCGGCATAAGGTTGTTGAACACGGAATTCGGCCCGAATAAGTGGATCACCTTGCCGGAGGGCTGTACGACGGGGTCCTGGCGGGCCATGGCGGCGCCAGCGGGCAGCATGGTCGCGGCGAGAAGAACGAGGCTGAAGCGTTTCAAGTCAAAATCTCCAATACTGGAGCCCTGCATCATCTCGCTGGGCCGCCGCAGCAGCAAGGATACGCGCCGATTGCAGGGCGGGCAATGCGGAATGGCTCGCCAGCGCCAGGCGAAACCCCTCGCGCCACGGGCACGCTTGCGGTAGATTGCACCACCATGAATATTCTGGCCCCCCTCCCGGCGCGGCTGGTTGTCGAGGTCGTGTTCGATTTCGTTTGCCCCTGGTGCTACCTGGGGGTGAAGCGGCTGACCTTCCTGCTCGCCCGGCGGCAGGATCTCGACGTCGAACTCAGCTGGCGGCCCTTCCTGCTCAACCCGGACATGCCACGTGGCGGCATGCCTCGCGTCGATTACATGATCCGCAAGTTCGGCGCCGAGGACAGGGCGCGGCGGCTCTACGCCTCCATCGCGGAGCTTGGCGCGGCGGAAGGCATCGACTTCAACTTCGCCGCTATTCGCCGCACGCCGAATTCGGTGGACGCGCACCGGCTGGTGCGGGAGGCGGCCAGGCATGGCGTCGCTGACCGGCTGGTGCAGCGCATTTTCGCGGCGCATTTCGTCGATGGGCTCGATATTGGCAGCCATGCCGTCCTTGCAGGGCTTGCCGCGCAGCTCGGTCTGGACGCCGGAGAGGTCGCCGATTTTCTCGCCTGCGGAGAGAGGGCCGACGCGGTGCATGCCGAAAACTTACATGCTCATCGCTTGGGAATTAACGGCGTGCCATGTTTTCTGATCGACGGCGAACACGCCATCGCCGGTGCGCAGGAGACTGAGGTGCTGGAGCGTCTGCTCGATTTGGCGGTGTGCACCAGCCGGGAGCGGTAGTTTCATTATTCTTGGCTTGGGTTACAACCGGTTACAGCCTTATCTTTTCGCCGGTTATGAGATCCATGAAGACTTCTGCTTGCCTGCGCCTAGCCGTGTTCAGCCCATTTGCCCTTCTGGCCTTCAGCAGCGCCGCCCGGGCAGAGTCCCCGTCATCGCCCCTGGCAGGCATTTGGACCATCCAGGACGAGAACGCCTCGATCAGCACCCAGTCACAGACCGACAGGTATTACGTCAACGGCTTCCATCTGGGTTGGACCTCGCCCGAGGGCAAGGTGCCCGGATTCGTAGCCAATTTCGGCCATGCCCTGCTGGGCGAGGGTACGCAGCGCGTCAGCGTCGGCATCGTCCAGCAGCTCTACACGCCGGACAACACGGAGCTGATCAACCCAGACCCCAATGATGAGCCTTACGCGGGCTATCTCGCGGCCACGCTGAGCCTGATCCAGGACACCGCGAACACCCGCACCGTCCTGGGGGTGAATGCCGGCGTCATCGGGCGCGATGCGGGCGGCGAGATCGTGCAGAACAATTTCCATTCGATCATCGGGCAGAAGGGCACGCATGGCTGGGCCTATCAGCTGCCGAGCGAACCGGCGATCGACTTCCTGGCCTCCCGCACTTGGCGCGTGCCGGTCACCCATCTCAGCAATGGGCTGGAAGCGGATGTCCTGCCGCAGCTTTCCGCCATGGGCGGCCTGACCGAAGACTACGTGCAGCCAGCTTTCGCCTTCCGCTTCGGCCGGGGGCTGGACAGCGATTTCGGCCCCTCGCTGCTCGCCACGTCCCCCTCCGGCTCGGACGCGTTCACGCAGACCCAGCCGGTCGTGTGGTATGTGTTCGGCAGCGCCGCCGCGAAAGTCGTGGGGCACGACGAGATTCTGCAGGGTTCGGACTTCCAGACCAGCCGCAGCGTCGATCCCTACCGCGTCGTCGGCACGTTCGAGCTTGGCGCTACGGCCATCTGGCGGGGCATCCGCTTCAGCTACACGCAGGTGTTCCAGACCAACCGCTTCTACCACCAAGCCAACACGATCCACGAGTTCGGGTCGTTCTCCGTGGGCTTCACCTTCTGAGGCTGGCGGGTGGCGCCCCGGCGCCGCCCCAAAGACGTGGTCAGGCGGTCATGCGCTACGGGCAATGCGCCCCAGCGCGAGGGCATGCAGCTGTTGCCGCGGCGCACAATTTCTATATAATTCAGGGGTCGGCGGTGCGCGCCACGCAGCCGCCGGGAACTTTAATTTTTTAGACTAGATTAACCCAAATATCGCCGTATAACGGCGACAAGAACAAGGAATTCGCCGTGGCCAACGAAAAATCGCAAAATGTACAGGATGTATTCCTCAATCACGTGCGCAAGAGCAAGACGCCGGTCACGGTCTTCCTCGTCAACGGCGTGAAACTTCAGGGCGTCATCACCTGGTTTGACAATTTCTCGGTGCTCCTGCGCCGCGACGGGCATACGCAGCTGGTGTATAAGCACGCCATCAGCACCGTGATGCCGGGCGCGCCGATCATGCTGTTCGATGCCTCCCGCGCAGAGAGCGCTGCCCCGCAGACGGCGGAAAGCGGCAGCACCCTCAAGCTGAACCGCACGACTGAGCCGCAATACGATCCGGAAACCGAAGGCTGATAGAGACCGCTCCGCCGCCCAGCCGGGCGGCCATTCTGCTGCCATGGGACAAGGAGGCCGCGCGCACGGGCAACCAGATGCGTTCGGCCGAGGCTCGTCTGGCCGAAGCCGTGGGCCTGGCCGCCTCCATCGGCCTCGTCATCGTGCACGAGCAGGTCTTCCAGCTGCGCAGCGTCACCCCCGCGACTTTGCTGGGCAAGGGGCAGGTGGAGATCGCCGGCGCCGCGCTGCGCGAAGCCGGTGTCGATGTGGTGGTGGTGGATGCGTCGCTCACGCCCGTGCAGCAGCGCAATCTGGAGAAAGCCTGGGGCGCGAAGGTCATCGACCGCACCGGGCTGATCCTGGATATTTTCGGCGCCCGTGCACGGACCCGAGAGGGCGCGTTGCAGGTGGAGTTGGCGCATCTGGAGTACCAGCGCTCGCGGCTGGTGCGGTCCTGGACCCACCTTGAGCGCCAGCGCGGCGGCTTCGGCTTCCTCGGTGGCCCGGGTGAGACGCAGATCGAGGCGGACCGCCGGTTGATCGGCGACCGTATCGTGCGGCTCAAGGCCGAGCTGGAGGAGGTGCGGCGCACACGCGGCCTGCATCGCGGCGCGCGCAAGAAGGTGCCGTACCCCATCGTCGCACTGGTCGGCTACACCAATGCGGGTAAGTCCACGCTGTTCAACGCGCTCACCGGCGCCACCGTGATGGCGGAAAACCAGCTTTTCGCCACGCTGGACCCGACCATGCGCGGGCTGACGCTGCCCTCCGGTCGCAACATCATCCTGTCCGACACAGTGGGCTTCATCTCGGAGCTGCCGACCGAGCTGGTCGCCGCCTTCCGCGCCACGCTGGAAGAGGTGGCGGAGGCCGATCTGCTGTTGCATGTGCGCGATGTCTCGCACCCCGATACCCAGGCCCAGGGCCAGGACGTGCGCAACGTGCTGGGCCGCTTGGCCAAGGATGGCGCGCTGGACGAGGACTGGCCCGCCCGCACGCTGGAAGTGCTGAACAAGGCCGATGTGCTGGGCGGTGTCGAGAACGTGGTGCAGGGCGAGGGCGTCGCCGTCTCGGCCCTGACCGGTGAGGGACTGCCGCGCCTGCTGGCCGAGATCGACGAGCGCCTTGCCGCCAGGCTGGAGGTGGTGGAGGTGCAAATCCCCGTCGCCGACGGCGCGAAGATCGCCTGGGCCTATCGTCACGGCGAGGTGCTGCACCGCGAGGATGGCGAGGAATTCGTGCATCTGACCGTCAGGCTCTCCAGCGCCGACAAGGCGCGGTTCGAGGCATTGTGACCCCCGCAGAGCAGCAGGCCGTCATCGCGCTGCTGCGCGATGTGGCGCGGACGGAAATCCTGCCCCGGTTCAAGCATCTGGCGGCGGCGGATATACGGGACAAATCCGGCCCGCTCGACCCGGTGACCGTGGCTGACGAAGCCGCCGAACGCGCGCTGAACGCGGGGCTGCGGGCGCTGTTCCCGGGTGACGACGTCATCGGCGAGGAGGCTGTGTCCGAGGGCACAGCGCGGCTGGAGCGCTTGGCTGAGCCCGGGCGCGTGTGGATTCTGGACCCGATCGACGGTACCGCGAATTTCGCCGCCGAGTTGCCGCTGTTCGGCGTGATGGCGGCGCTGGTGGAGGAAGACCGGGTGCGGGCCGGGTTCATCTTCGACCCCGTTAGCGATGACTGCGCCGTGGCGCTGGCCGGGCAGGGCGCGTGGCTGGTGACGGTGGATGGCGCGCGGCGCCGCCTGCACGTGGCCCAGCCCGCGCCGGTGGGGCAGATGTTCGGCTCCATGTCCTGGCGGTACATGGAGGAGCCGCTGCGCACGCATGTGCTGCACCGGCTGGACCGGCTGGCGGCGGTGACGGATTACCGCTGCGCCGCCCACCAGTACCGCATGCTCGCCGCCGGGCATTGCCATGTGCAGATGTTCCGCAAGCTGATGCCCTGGGACCATGCGGCGGGCTGGCTGCTGCACCGCGAGGCGGGCGGGTATTCCCGGCATTTCGATGGCACGGAATACAGACCCTCGAACCTCAGCGGGGGGTTGCTGCTGGCCCCTGATGCCACCAGTTGGGAAGCATTGGCGGAAGCGCTGCTGCGCTGACCCTGCATCACCGAGGGGAGTGACATGAAGGCCATCAAGATCAAGCAGCCCGCCGGGCTGGACAATCTCACCCTGGCCGAGCTGGACGCGCCTGCGCCTCCCGGCCCGGGGGAAATCCTGGTCCGGCTCCATGCCAGCTCGCTGAATTATCATGACTTCGCCGTGGCCATCGGCGCCATCCCCACCGCCGAGGGGCGCATCCCCATGGCCGATGGCGCGGGCGTGGTGGAAGCCGTGGGCGCGGGTGCAGGCGAGTTCAAGCCGGGCGATCATGTCGTCTCATGCTTCTTTCCGCACTGGCTGGATGGCGCGCCGCTGGTTGGCGATTTTTCGACGGTGCCGGGGGACGGCATTGACGGCTACGCGCGCGAATACGTGACGGTGCCGGCGCAGTTCTTCACCCGCGCGCCGCATGGCTGGAGCCATGCCGAGGCGGCGACGCTGACAACGGCCGGGCTGACCGCCTGGCGCGCTTTGGTGGTGGAGGGGCGGCTGAAGGCGGGAGATACCGTGCTGGTGCTGGGCACGGGCGGCGTCTCGATCTTTGCGCTACAGATCGCCCGTGCCATGGGGGCGGTGGTGATCGCCACCTCATCCTCGGATGAAAAGCTGGAGCGGCTGCGCGAGATGGGCGCGGCGCATGGCATCAACTACCGGACCACGCCGGAATGGGGCCGCGCGGTGCTGGACTTCACCGGCGGGCGTGGCGTTGACCATGTAGTGGAGGTCGGCGGGCCGGGCACGCTCCCGCAATCCATCGCGGCGGTTCGCATCGGCGGGCATATCTCGCTCATCGGCGTGCTTACCGGACGCGGCGGCGAGGTGCCGACCGCGGCACTGATGGCCAAGCAGGCGCGGCTTCAGGGCATCATCGTCGGCAACCGGCGCCAGCAGGTGGAAATGGTGTGCGGCATGGAGGCCACCTGCATCCGCCCGGTGATCGACAGCCTCTTCGCGCTTGAGGATATCGGTAACGCCTTCCGGCATGAGCAGTCCGGAAGGCATTTTGGCAAGATTTGCCTGGAGTTTTAGAAACTCCCGTTACGGAGCTGAAAGCTTCGCCAGGCGCACCGCCGTGTGCCCATGCGCCACTTTCAGGCTCGGCATCACCAGCATCATGTTGTCCTCAGGGGTGATGATGGCTTCGTCGCCGTCATGCGCGATGATGGTGCCGGCGGCCTGGATGATCTCGCCGCCGCGGAAATCCTGAGCGAACACGAAACGGTTTGTCCGCGCCGTGATGGTGCGCACCACCTGGGCGAGGCGCGGATGCGGCGGCGTGGCCATGCCTTTCGCCATGCCGGCGTGGCGCAGTAGCGAGGCGATGGTGGCGCGGCTCTGCGTGACGGCCTTGGCCTCCCAATGCTGCCCGGCCTCCACCAGCACGCAGGCGGCCTTCTGCACGGCGCCCTCGGTAAAGCGCCCGTAATCGATCAACCGCTTGCCGCCCTTGTGCCCGGCATCGGCCACCACCAGCCCCGGCGTGCCCACCGCCACCGCCAACTCCCGCCCGCGCTCGCCCGCACCGCAGAGCAGCAACGGCTCCGAGGGCCAGAGCATGCTGTGCAGGTCGAGCAGCAGATCGGCGCTGTCGATCACCGGCTTCATCTCGCGGGCGCGTTCCAGTTCCGCTGAGCGGCGCACGCCGAAGAGCTGGTAATCATCCCACACGCGGTTGAGATCTTCCTCGATATAGCGCGAGGCCACGGGATTTTCCGGGTCGAAGCGGGCAAAGGCGGCGAGGTTGGCGAAGCCGAGCGTGAGTCGCCCGCGCAACGGCATGAAGCCCGAGCGCAGCAGCTCGGCCAGCGCGATGGCACCGGCGAATTCGTTACCGTGAATTAATGAAACGATCACCACATGCGGCCCGGCCTGGCCCGAGTTGAGTGTGGTGAAGCCCGGCACGCCGGTGTTGCCGGCGGCGAAGGGCGCGAGAACAGGCGGGACAATTTCCATGCCGAAACCCAGCAGCTCCGCGGCGAGCGGGCTTTGCGGCAGGGTTTCGGGGAGGGGACCGGAACTCATGATGGCCACTGTAACCGGGTTGGCGCGGGGTGCAATCCGCGGGTTGACGTAGCACCCCGCTCCGGCCAAAGCCGGAGCCATGCAGATCGTGAGACTCTTTTGCACTGACCTCGCCGGTTTGCGGAACCAGGCGCTGGGCTTGGCCGAGGCCGCCGGGTTCACGCCGGACCTGCGCACGCTGCGCTTTCTGCCGCCTTGGGGCAAAATTCCCACCAGTTTCTGGTTCAACCCGCGCTTGGCGGTGGGGGCGGAGGCGTTCGAGGCGCCGCTGCCGACGGTGGTGTTCGGCTGCGGCGGGGCGGGTTCGCGCGTGGCCGCAGCAATTCGGAGCAAGGATGTCCGCGCCGTGGCCATTCAGCACCCGCGCATGGCGCTGAAGAAATTCGATGCCATTCTCGCCGCCCGGCATGACGGTATCACCGGGCCGAACGTGATCGTCACCCGCACGGCACTGCACCGGGTGACTCAGGCGCGGCTCGCTGCCGAGCGCGGGCACTGGGCGCAGCGCTTCGCCGCGTATCGCCGCCCGCTGGTGGCGGTGCTGCTGGGCGGGTCCAACGGCCGCTACCGGTTCGAGGCGCCGCAGGCTCATGCCCTTGCGGCGCAGCTCGCCAATGTGGCGCGCGAGGCTGGGCTCGTCATCACCCCCTCGCGCCGCACCGCGCCGGAAGTGATTGCCATTCTGCGTGCGGCACTTGAGCCGCTGGGCGCCTGGATCTGGGATTTCACCGGCGAGAACCCGTATTTCGGCATGCTGGCCTGCGCCGATGCCATCATCGCCACGGCGGATAGCGTGTCCATGGTCTCGGAGGCAGTGGCGACGCATGCGCCGGTGTATCTGGTCCGGCTGCCGGGCAAATCCTCGCGCATCGGCGCCTTCATGGATGCGCTGGTGAAGGACGGCCGGGTGCGGGACTTCGACGGAAGGCTGGAGCTATGGAATACCGCGCCGCTGGATGATACGGCGGAAGCAGGGGCGGAACTGCGCCGTCGTTTGGGCCTGTGAGATAAAAAAATATGCTTGATATTGAAACGTTTGATAATTTTCGCGGCGGGAACACGGTTTACAAGGCGCTGGCGCATCCCGTTGCCGCGCGGGCGCTGGCGGCGCTGGCGGGGCGGGCAGGCACGGTTGCGGTGGTGGACCCGGAGGGGTTCGCCGGGCCGCTGCTGGCGCTTTGCCCGGATTTCGATGTCGAGGGCGTTTACGTGCAGGACGTGCAGGCTATCGGCCATGTGCGCGGCGGGCATATCGCGCGGGCGCTGACGGCGTTGCCCGAGGCGCGGGTGCGGACGGTGCTCATCGCGGCCTTTGATGCCGGGCGCGTGGCGGAGCGGCTGCGGCGTTTCCTCCCCGCCGGGGCCGAGGTGCTGACGCTGGATGAGGTGAAGCTCCCCGCCGCATGGCGCAGTGTGCCGGAGCGGTACCTGGACGCGCGGAACTTCGCCACCAACTTCGTGTTCTTCCGCGATGACGGGCGTTTCGCCACCCGCCTGACCACGGCCAATTACTGGGCAGGGTATGGCGCG
>DATIWS010000121.1:0-5977 GCA_035519275.1 Acidocella sp.
CCGCTGGGCCACGTGGCCGTGGTGACCGCCGTGCTGGATAGCCGCACCATCCTGATCACCCAGGCCAACTGGGTCCCCGGCACCATCACCAACGACGTGACGGTGCAGGACGTTTCCGCCAACAACGACTGGTCACAGGTCAAGGTCGAGCTCGGCGACAGCAGCAAGTGGGGCGCGCCCTACCCGACCTATGGCTTCATCTATAACCGGCCCGACACTGGTACTGTGATTGCCTCCAACAACCAGGGCAACGAAGTGGCGGAAGCGCCTGCTTCGGCCCTGGTGAGCAATGAAGCGCCGGACCGCAACCTGCAGTAATACCACCCCTGCGCTGGCGGGGGCATAACTCCACAAATCCAATTAGCTTTTGCCAAGCTTGTGGTTTTTACCTAGTCTGCTCCTGGAAAGAGTCCGGAGCGTTCAACAATGACCACCGCCAATTCTCGCACCGCCGACCATCCGATCGAAAAGATCTTCCTGGAGCGCTGGTCGCCGCGCGCCTTCACTGGTGAGGAAATCGCCGAAGCCACGCTGCGCACCATGTTCGAGGCGGCGCGCTGGGCGCCCTCCTCCTACAACTCGCAGCCCTGGCGCTTCATCTATGCCCGGCGGGACAATGCCCATTGGGACAAGCTGCTCGGCCTGTTGAACGAGTTCAACCGCTCCTGGGCAAAGACCGCGTCTGCCCTCGTGTTCATCGTGTCCTCCGAAACCATGTCCCTGCCGGGCAAGGACACGCCGATTCCCTCCCGCACCCATTCCTTCGATACCGGCGCGGCCTGGGCCTGTCTGGCGCTGCAGGCGGCCTATATGGGGTGGCACGCTCACGGCATGGCCGGCATTGAATGGGACCATGCGTACACCGCGCTGAACGTGCCTCCGGGCTATCAGGTTGAAGCCGCGGTGGCGATCGGCCGCCAGGGACCGAAGACGCTGCTGCCCGAGGCCCTGCAGGCCCGCGAGGTGCCGAGCCCGCGCAAGCCGTTGTCGGACTTCGTCTTCGAAGGCAGTTTCTGAGGCAACCGGGCCGTGGCGGGCAGCCGCCATGGCCCATGCGGCCAATTGACGCGGATCAAGGCGCGCGGAGCGTCATTTCCCTAGAATTCGTGCGCCGAGAGCGGGAGTGGCTTTGCCACCCTGAAGAGCCGTGAAGCCGGTGTTCAGCCATTTTCCGCGTGGTTGATGCTTCTGCAATGGAGACACACATGGCCAATATACAAGTCGACGTGAAGAAAAGCAGCACATCCGCGCCGCAGCCCAATGATCCGCGGCGATCCTTCCGCACCGAGCTGGACCGAGTACTTGAGCAATTCGGCCAGTCGTTTTCGCCCTGGGCATTATTCCGGGGCATCGAGAGCGCGAAACTGCCATCCGTGGATATCGCCGAGAATGCCAACGCCTTCACCCTGACAGCCGAGTTGCCCGGCCTGACGGCGGAAGATGTCGACGTATCCCTGGATGGGCGGAACCTCATCATCAAGGGCGAAAAGCAGCAGGAAACCAAGACCGAGGATAAGAACTACCACCTCACGGAGCGCACCTACGGCGCGTTCGAGCGCAGCTTCTACCTGCCGGACGGGGTGGATGCGGATGCGATCAACGCCGCCGTGGCGAAGGGCGTGCTGACGGTGACGCTGCCCAAACTCCCCTCCGCCGTCGACAAGGCAAAGAAGATCGAGGTGAAGGCAGCGTAAGCGGGCCTCGCCGGCTGGGGCTTACCGCATCAGCCGGCGCATCGCCTGGTCCAGCCCTTCCAGGGTGAGGCCATACATGCGCCGTTCCATCAGCTCGGCGATGAGCGTGGTGGTCTGGGCGTAATGCCACAGGCGCTCCTGCGCCGGGTTGATCCAGATCGCCTTGGGGTAGGCATCGAGGATCCGCTTCAGCCAGGTTTGCCCGCTCTCCTGGTTCCAGGAGGAGATGGCCCCGCCCGGGGAGAGCAGCTCGTAAGGGCTCATCGCCGCATCGCCGACGATCACGAGCTTCCACGTATGATCGTAAGTGTGCAGCACGTCGGTGGTGGAGACCGCGTCCGCCGCGCGCATGCGCGCGTCCTGCCACAAAGTTTCATACGGGCAGTTGTGGAAGTAGAGATGCTTCAGATGCTTGAACTCTGAGCTGGCGGCGGTGAAGAGCTGCTCGCAAAGATGCACATGCTCGTCCATCGAGCCGCCGATATCGAGCAGCAGCAGCAGCTTCACCGCGTTATGCCGCTCCGGCACCATTTGCAGGTCGAGATACCCGGCATTGCGGGCGGTGGAGCGGATGGTGCCGGTGAGGTCCAGCTCCTCCGCCGCGCCCTCCCGCGCGAAACGGCGCAGCCGGCGCAGTGCGATCTTCATGTTGCGCGTGCCGAGTTCGGCATCCCCGGCGAGGTTGCGGAACTCCCGCTTGTCCCACACTTTCACCGCCCGGCGATGACGGCTGCCCTCCTGGCCGATGCGCACGCCTTCCCGGTTGTAGCCATAGGCGCCAAAGGGAGAGGTGCCGGCGGTGCCGATCCATTTATTGCCGCCCTGGTGGCGGCCCTGCTGCTCGGCCAGGCGCTGGCGCAGCGTTTCCATCAGCGCCTCGAACCCGCCAAGCGACTGGATCTGCGCCTTCTCCTCCTCGGTGAGCAACTTTTCGGCCAGCTTCTCCAGCCATTCGCGCGGGATTTCCTGCGGCGCCACCTCGCCCGCCGCTTCGGCCTGCGGACTCACCACGCCCTTGAAATGCTCGGTGAACACGGCGTCGAATTTGTCGAGAAAGCGCTCATCCTTCACCAGCGTGGCGCGGGCGAGGTAGTAGAAATGTTCGACATCGAACCCGGCCAGCCCCTGGACCATGGCCTCCTGCAGGGTCAGAAACTCACGCAGCGAGGCTTTCACCCCCGCCGCGCGCAAGGCCAGGAAGAAGACCAGGAACACGCTATCCCCGCCGCGCCATGAAGGCGATGCGCTCGAACAGGTGCACGTCCTGCTCGTTCTTCAGCAGCGCGCCGTGCAGCGGCGGAATCAGCCTGGCCGCGTTCCGCTCACGCAGCAGCTCGGGCCCAATATCCTCGGCCAGGAGCAGCTTCAGCCAGTCGAGGAACTCCGAGGTGCTGGGCCGCTTCTTCAGCCCCGGCAGCTCGCGCAGCTCGAAGAAGCTGGTCAGCGCCTCGTGCAGCAGCAGATGGGAGATGCCGGGGTAATGCACATCAACGATCTGCTGCATCGTCTCCCGGTCCGGGAATTTGATGTAGTGGAAGAAGCAGCGACGCAGGAAGGCGTCCGGCAATTCCTTCTCGTTGTTGGAGGTGATGACGATGATCGGGCGCTGTTTCGCGCGGATCGTCTGCCGGGTCTCGTAGACGAAGAACTCCATGCGATCGAGCTCAAGCAGCAGGTCGTTGGGGAATTCGATATCCGCCTTGTCGATTTCGTCGATCAGCAGCACGGGCGCGGTCTCGGCCTCGAACGCGTCCCATAGCTTGCCACGGATGATGTAGTTGCCGATGTCATGCACGCGCGGGTCGCCGAGCTGGGAGTCCCGCAGGCGGGACACGGCGTCGTACTCGTAAAGCCCCTGCTGCGCCTTGGTGGTGGATTTCACATGCCAGGAGATCAGCTTCCTGTTCAGCGCCTTGGCGATTTCCTGCGCCAGCACGGTCTTGCCCGTGCCCGGCTCGCCCTTGATGAGCAGCGGACGCTCCAGCGCCACCGCGGCGTTGACGGCGACCTTCAGATCCTCCGTCGCGACGAAACTATCCGTACCTTCAAAGCGCATGGCCTCTCCCCTTCGTCCCCGGAGGGTAGCCGCGCTCATCGCTACGTCAACCCAGGCTTAGTTGGGGATTTCGACTAGGCGGAACAGGCCGAGCGGACGCAGCACACGGATTTTGGCGTGGGCGAGGTCGGCATGGGTGAAGATATGGCCGAGGCGGAAATCAGGGTGCCAGCCGAGCGCGGATGAGGCCGGCGCCATGGCGCGTTCCGCCCACCAAACCGGCCCTTTTTCCCGGGCGAAATGGTTGACGAACAGGATGGTCCCGCCCGGCTTCACCACGCGGCGCAGTTCCCGCACCAAAGCGTGCGGGTCCGGCACCACGGAGGCGACGAACATGGCAACCGCGGCGTCGAAGCTGCCGGTGGCAAAGCTAGTTGCCTGCGCGTCCATCTCCAGCAGGCCCTCGACATGGCGCAGCCCAAGCGCTGCGACACGGGCACGGGCCTGGGCCAGCATGTGGTGGGACAGGTCGATGCCGGTGATGCGCTTGTCCGGCTTGTAATGCGGCAAGGCGAGACCAGTGCCGACGCCGACCTCCAGCACCGTCTTGGCAGGAAGCCGGTTGACGGCCTCGATCGCCTCATCCCGGGCGCGGCGGGAGACAAAGCCGAAAAGATTGTCGTACGTGCGGGCCTGACGCTCATAGGCGGCACGGATTTCGTCCGCGCCCATCGGCGAATGCCGTTCCTTCAGCACCGCCCCGTATCCGTGCCCCATACGCAATCCTCGCAGTCCGTCATCGAATTGTCATTCCATTTGGCGCAGAATGCCGTGCCGGCGCAATGGGCGGCGTGAAGTCATCGGTTCAGCGTGGCGATGACCAGCCCCGGGGACAGGATTTGCGGCAGGATCTGCGGGCTGGCGGCGCCGGGAGCGTAGTAGAGGTAAAACGGCACGCCGGCGCGGTGATTGGCGGCGAGCAGGGCGGTGATGTCGGGATCACGATCCGTCCAATCCCCCACCAGCAGGGCGACATGATGGGCGGCGAAGGCGCGCTGCACCTGAGGGGCGGAAAGCGAGGTGGTCTCGTTGACCAGGCAGGTGACGCACCAGGCGGCTGTGAGGTCAATGAATACCGGTTGATTGGCCGCGCGCAGGGCGGCAAGCCGGGCCGTGGAGTAGGGCTGCGCGTTGGGCAAAGTGAGCGCCGAGGCGGCCGGAGCGGTGTGCAGAAAGGGCAGCAGCACCAGCACCGCCAGGGCAGCAGCGGGCTTCAGCCGCAGCGCCATGGCGAGCATCGCCGCGCCCAGGAGCAGGAGGGAGAGCCCCACGCTGCCGGACTGGCGGAACAGCACCCAGGCGAGCCAGGCGAAGGTGGCGAGCATCGGCAGCGCCAGAGCGCGTTGCAGCCAGAGCATCCAGGCCCCGGGCCGGGGCAGCCGGGCCGCCAGGTGCGGGATGAAGGCGAGGATGAGGATGGGCAAGGCGAGCCCCAGCCCCAGTGCTGCGAAGATGCTCAGCGCCGGCAGGGCGGGCAGCGCCAAAGCGGCGGCAATGGCCGTGCCCATGAAGGGCGCGGTGCAGGGCGTCGCCACCAGCACGGCCAGCAAGCCGGTGAGAAAACTATGCTGCGCCGGAATGTGCCGGATGAGCCCGGGCGCGGAGAGGTGGAACAGCCCGGCGAGGTTCAGCCCTGCGGCGAGAATGATCCAGGCCGCCAGCGCCACAAATATAGGGGACTGGAACTGGAACCCCCAGAACGCCGCCGCCCCTGCCGCGCGCAGGGCCAGGAGCAGGACGGCCAGAGCGAGCATGGAAACCAGCACGCCAGCGGCGTAGCCCAGTGCCTCCCGCCTTATATGCCCATGCGCCGCGCCGCCGAGCCGGGCAAAGGCGAACGCCTTCATCGCCAATATGGGGAACACGCAGGGCATGAGGTTGAGCACCAGCCCGCCCACCAAGGCCAGCATCCAGTACGGCAGATGCGATAGCACGGCGCCGGGCGGAGCGCTGATGGCAAGCGCCTGCATCACGCCCGCATGGTCGGTGAGTTCCAGCACGCCGGTCAGCGGCGCCGGGGCCGTGCGGGCCAGCGGCAGGCGGAGCGTGAGCCCGGTGGCAGTGAAGCTGAGCGGTTGCGGCTCCGCATTACCGAGCACACCCTGGGTATCGGGGAAGAAACGCGCCGACGCGACCTGCGCCGCGCCGGGGCCGGTGACGGCGAGGGTGCCTTCCGGCGCCAGAGTGGCCTGAAAGGGCGACGGCACGATGGACGGCGGGAACAGGG
>DATIWS010000122.1:0-3276 GCA_035519275.1 Acidocella sp.
CAACCGGCTGCGCACGATTCCCGACGGGCTGTGGCTGTGCTTCGGCGGAACCGAGCGGGACCCGTTTGTGGATATCTTCGCCATCGAGGCCTGTGGCGGCTTCCAGAACCTGCTGGACAAGCGCTCGCGTTTCTCACCCTCGATGCACTCTTTGCTCGCGGTCTGCCCGCTGGAGTGGCTGAACCAGCCGGTCTCCCTCACCAACGGCATGCTCCGCTGGCGCTATACCGGGCTGCTGGGCGACGAGCCACGCGGGCCGCTGGTGCTGCCCGTGCGCGACATACGCGTGATGTACGCGCTGCGCCCGCGGCATTACGAGCATTTTGCCGCCACGCAGATCCCGCACGCGCATGAGTTTTTCGCGCCGATCAGCGCGCTGATCGGGCCGGAGGGCTGGCAGCACCCCACGTTACGGGCCTTCATCGCCCGCACCTCGACCCGCGCCAATTTCTGGGAATTCGCCGGTGCCTCAGCCGCCTGAGGCGAAAGGCTAGTATAGCGCTAGGCCGGGGATATCAGCCGGCAGCAGGTGCCGCCGCCGCCAAAGCCGCTGCGGCGGTCTTGCCCTCGGCCACGGCCTTGGCCAGTGAGGTGCCGTCCAGCTCATTGGCGATGGCATCGCGCACCCGGCGCATCACGCGGCGAATCTCGCAGGCCTGCTCGTCCTTGCACTCGTCGCAGCGGCGGTAATAGTTCACGCTCACGCAGGCGAGCGGTGCCAGCGCGCCATCCATGATCCGCACGACTTGGCCGAAGGTGATGAGATCCGCGGGCTTGGCCAGGGCGTATCCGCCCCCGCGACCGCGCCGGGAGCGCACGATGCCGTTGCGGTTTAGCTCCAGTAGGATCGCCTCCAGGAATTTCTTCGGCAGATTCTCGCGCTCGGCAATCTCGCTCACCAGCAGCAGATTGTCGCTGTTCTCCTTGGCCAGCACCATCAGCGCCTGCAAGGCGTATTTGCATTTTTGCGACAACATATTCCTGTTCCTTAACCCAGCCAGCTTATCGTGTTTTATCTACAACACGGTTTTCCGATAGGAAATACTTTCCCCGTACGATGATATTGTATTTCTCTATTTGATTTCTAGAGAAAACAACTCAACCTGCCCCCGAAATACTCAAGCCCACCGCTTCGGCGGCCTTAATGCCGTCCACCCCTGCCGAGAGGATGCCACCGGCATAGCCCGCCCCCTCGCCCGCCGGGTACAGCCCGCGCACGTTGAGAGAGCAGAAATCCTTGCCCCTGGTAATGCGCAATGGCGAGGATGTGCGGGTTTCCACCCCGGTGAGCACCGCATCGGGCCGGTCGAAGCCCTGGATCTGGCGGCCGAAGGCGGGCAGCGCCTCGCGGATGGCGGCGATGGCATAATCGGGCAGGGTCGGTGCCAAATCGGTGAGATGCACGCCCGGCTTGTAGCTGGGCAGCACCTCGCCGAACTCCCCGGAGGGGCGCCCGGCCAGGAAATCCCCCACCAGCTGGCCCGGCGCCTTGTAAGAGCCGCCGCCCGCCACGTAAGCCGCACTCTCCCAGCGGCGCTGGAACTCCACCCCGGCCAGCACGCCGCCCGGGTAATCCTCGGGGGTGATACCCACCACAATGCCCGCATTGGCGTTGCGTTCGGCGCGGGAATACTGGCTCATACCGTTGGTCACGACGCGCTCGGGCTCGGAGGTGGCGGCGACCACCGTGCCGCCTGGGCACATGCAGAAGGAGTACACCGAGCGGCCATTTTTGGCGTGGTGCACCAGCTTGTAATCCGCAGCACCCAGAAGCGGGTTGCCGGCATTGGGGCCAAAGCGGTGGCGGTCGATCATCGACTGCGGATGCTCGATGCGGAACCCGACGGAGAAGGGCTTGGCCTCCATGAACACACCGCGTTCATGCAGTTTGGCAAAAGTGTCCCGCGCCGAATGGCCGATGGCCAGCACCACATGGTCCGTCTCGATCCGCTCGCCCGAGGCCAGCACCACCCCGCGCATCTGGCCGTCACGGATGTCGAAATCCGTGACCTTCTCCCCGAAGCGGTACTCGCCGCCAAGGGCCTCCACCTTGGCGCGGATGGATTCCACCATGCTGACCAGCCGGAACGTGCCGATATGCGGCTTGGCCACAAAGAGGATCTCCTCCGGCGCCCCGGCGGCCACGAATTCCGTCAGCACCTTGCGGCCCAGATGGCGCGGGTCCTTGATCTGCGAGTAGAGCTTGCCGTCGGAGAAGGTCCCTGCCCCGCCCTCGCCGAACTGCACGTTGGATTCGGGGTTCAGCTCGCCGCGCCGCCACAGGCCCCAGGTGTCCTTGGTCCGCTGCCGCACCACCTTCCCGCGCTCCAGGATGATCGGGCAGAAGCCCATCTCGGCCAGGATGAGCGCCGCGAAGATGCCGCATGGCCCGGTGCCGATAACGACGGGGCGCTTTTCCGGCCGGTTCGTCGCGCGGGTGACGAATTTGTAGCTCACATCCGGGCTGGGCTCGCCGGTGGTTACGCCCACGGCCAGCTCGGCATCAATGGTGTAGACCAGCTTGATGTCGCTCTTGCGGCGGGCATCCCAGGCGCGGCGGTACACGCTGTAGGAGAGCACGGCCGTCTCCGGCACGCCGAACCCGGCGGCAATCGCGGCGCGCAGCTCGGCTTCGGTATGGTTCAGCTTCAGGCGGAGTTCGGTCAGGCGGCGCATTGGGTGAGACTCAGGAAATCCATTATGGAGGCTCTACAACCGGAGACCCGCCAAAGCCAATGACCCTCGTCATCGATCTGCGCTGCCTGCAGGATGTGAACTATTACGGGCGAGGCATCGGCCAGCATACGCTGAGCCTGCTGCGGCAGGCGCCGGGGCGCTTCATCGGGATCATCGATCCGGCCATGCCGCCCTTGCCGGACGAGGCGGCGGCGCTGGTGCCGGAGCTTTCGCCGCACGCCTACATCCCCAGCGCGCGGGCGTTCCTCAACCCCTGCCCGTTCGGCGCCGGCCAGGCATACCTGGCCCGGCTGCTCACGACTCCCGCCGTGCTGAAGGCGGCCTGCGTGTATGACTTCATCCCCTTTGACGACCAGGCGACTTACCTGAGCGATACCAGCAGCCGGCTGGATTATTTCACCGCCATGGCCTGGCTGACGCACTACGATGTGTTTCTGCCCATTTCCGTTCCCACGGAGGCAAGGCTGCGCGAGCTCTATGGCGATGTGCGCTCGGTGGTGACGGGTGTGGCCCTGCGGCCCTGGGCACACAGCATCACGCCGCAAGCGCCGAGGCACATCCTGATGATCGGCGGCAACG
>DATIWS010000123.1:0-5285 GCA_035519275.1 Acidocella sp.
CCCTGATACTGCGCGACTTCCTCGCCCATCAGGAACACGTCCTTGTCGGCGCGCATCTCCAGGGTCATCGCCTCGCGCAGGGCCTCGCGCACGGTCATCGGCTTGGTCGGGCCCCAATCCTTCTCCACCGGCTCCTGCGGCGTGGCCGGGGCGTGGTGCGCGACGGGGGCAGGGGCGGGAGCCGGAGCAACCACCGGGGCGGGGGCAGGTGCTGTGGCCACGGCATTGCCAGCCATGCGGGCGATCACGGTGTTCACCGCCACGCCCTCGGTGCCTTCCGGCACCAGGATTTCCGCCAGCTTGCCCTCATCCACGGCTTCCACTTCCATGGTCGCCTTGTCGGTCTCGATCTCGGCGATCACGTCGCCGGACTTGATCTCATCACCCGGCTGCTTCAGCCATTTGGCGAGCTTGCCCTCGGTCATGGTCGGCGAAAGCGCCGGCATCAGAATATCAACCACGGCTCTCAGCCCTCCACCAGCACGTCAGTATAAAGTTCCGCCGGGTCCGGCTCCGGCGAGGCCTGCGCAAAATCCGCCGCTTCCTGCACGCGCAGCTTCACCTTGTCGTCCAGCGCCTTCAGCTCGGCCTCGGCCACGCCCAGTGCCAGCAGCTTGGCCTTGGCGCTGTCCAGGCAGTCGTGCTCGGCGCGCATGCGCTGCACCTCCTCGCGGGTGCGGTATTTCGCCGGGTCGGACATCGAGTGCCCGCGATAACGGTAGGTCTTCAACTCAAGCAGGAACGGCCCCTTGCCCGCGCGGCAATGCGCCACGGCCTCCAGCCCGGCTTCCTTCACCGCCAGCACGTCCATGCCGTCCACGGCGAGGCTCGGCATGCCCCAGGGCACGCCATTCAGCGAGAGATCGCGCGAGGCTGAGGCACGCTCCACCGAGGTGCCCATGGCGTAGCGGTTGTTCTCGATAACAAACACCACCGGCAGCTTCAGCAGGTTGGCGAGGTTGAAGCTCTCATAAACCTGGCCCTGGTTGGCAGCACCCTCGCCGAAATAGGTGAGGGAGACGCGGTCGTTCTCGCGGTACCAGTTGGAGAAGCCGAGCCCGGTGCCGAGCGACACCTGGGCGCCGACGATGCCATGCCCGCCGAAGAAGCCCTTCTCTTTGCTGAACATGTGCATGGAGCCGCCCTTGCCCTTGGAATAGCCGCCGATGCGGCCGGTGAGCTCGGCCATCACGCCTTTCGGGTCCATGTCGCAGGCCAGCATGTGGCCGTGGTCGCGGTAGGAGGTGATGACCTCATCCCCCTCGCCGATACAATGCTGCAGGCCCACCACCACCGCCTCCTGGCCGATATAAAGGTGGCAGAACCCGGCGATCAGTCCCATGCCGTAAAGCTGCCCGGCCTTCTCCTCGAAGCGGCGGATCAGCAGCATGGAACCATAGGCTTTCAGCAGCTCATCGCGGTCCATTGGCTCGGTGGTCTTGCGGGATTTCCGGCTTTTCTCAGGGCTAACGGCCATGTTTTGGGGGCTCCCTTAGGCGCAGTTTCTCTATGGCCGCTATGCCAAGGTTTTTACGCCGCGCAAAGAGCGATTTACAAAGCTTCCTATGCTGCGCTGCAAAAATTCAGATTAACCAGAAAGTGGTTAATTTGGCCGTGGGGTGTATAGGTGAAAAATCGTCACGAAACAAAATTGCGCACGAAGCTCCCGCCTCGCACGCATCATTCTGTTCCTTCGTGAAAATAAACCGATTATTCGGCGGCGCGGCCGGAGGGCAAATCGATGACGATATCGTTGGGATCAGCCAGGTTCAGCACTTCGCGCGCCTGCTCGTCCAGCATGTCCTGGTGGATCGACTGGCCGGAGAGATCCGCGATCTTCGTCTGCCAGGCCTGTCGCTCGGTATGCACCGCCTGGTACTGCGCCGTGGCCTGGGCCAGCAAGCTCTTTTGCACCTGCTGCGCCTCCAGCCCGCTTTTGCCATGCACAGCGTTCCACCCGAAATAATAGGTGATGCCCAGGAAGACAGCTGGGGCGATGACGGCGCGGAGGCGGTATTTGATGAAGCGCTGCAAAATAGACCCTTGAACCACAACAGGAAGTTGGATGCCGGCGATTCTTGGCCGAAAGGGAACTGTTTCGCAACAGGTTTTTTACATATCCGTATGATTTTAATAAATTTAATCTAAATTTTGGCCTGCCACGATTTAGCCGTGCTTCCGTCCTGATCCCGCCTCAGGCAATGAGTACCTCTGAAGTATCGAACTGGAAGGGTTCCACCCCATGACGTGTAAATCTCTGTTTGGCGCCGCGGCGCTTGCTGCGGTGCTGGGCTTCACCGCCGCGCCGGCCTTTGCGCACGACCATGACGGCGGTGGCTGGCATGGCGGCGACGGCGGTGGCTGGCACGGCGGCGATGGCGGTGGCTGGCACGGCGGTGATGGTGGACATGGCCATTGGGATGGCCACGAGGCGTACCATAATTGGCACGACCATGGCTGGTGGGACGGTGGCCGGCACTGGCACTGGTATGCTGGCTGGGGGCCCGGCTATGGCTATTATGGTCCGCCGCCGGTTTATTACGCGCCGCCGCCGGTGTATTACGCTCCGCCGCCTCCGCCGCCGGGGATTTACGTGGCGCCGCCCGTCGTCGCCATTACGCCGCCATCCCTCGTCATCACGCCGTAAAGATTACGGCCACTTCACTTCCGGCGGCATGGACATGAGGATCGCCTCGGTGTTGCCGCCGGTTTTCAGCCCGAACATCGTGCCGCGATCGTAGAGTAGGTTGAACTCCACGTAGCGGCCGCGGCGGATGAGCTGCGCCTCGCGCTCCTCCGCCGTGTAGGGCTCGGCGAAACGCCGCCGGGCAATGGGCGGGTAGGCGGAGAGGAAAGCCTCGCCGGCATCGCGGGTGAAGGCGAAATCCGCCTCCGCGTCGCCCGAATCCAGATAGTCGTAGAAAATCCCGCCCGCGCCGCGCGGTTCCTTGCGGTGCGGCAAATAGAAATATTCGTCGCACCAGGCTTTGAACTTCGGATAATAGTCCGGGTTGTGGCGCTCGCACGCGGCCTTGTACGCGGCGTGGAACTCCGCTGCGTCCTCCGCCGCTTCCGGCGTGCCGGGCTGCAGGGGCGTGAGGTCCCCGCCGCCGCCGAACCAGCCCTTGGCCGTCACGATCATGCGTGTGTTCATGTGGACAGCCGGCAGCTTCGGGCTGCGCGGATGCGCGACCAGCGAGATCCCCGCCGCCCAGAATTTCGCCCCAGCTTCCGTGCCGGGGATGCGCCGGGCGAAATCCTCTGAGAACTCGCCCTCCACCACCGAGACATTCACCCCGGCTTTCTCGAATACCTGGCCGCGGATCACGCTCATCACCCCGCCTCCGCCGCCCGGGCGGTCCCAGGCGGTGCGGGTGAAGCGCCCCGGGTTCGGCCCGGCCAGATCCTCGATAGCCTCAAATGCGACGCAGATGCGGTCGCGCAGCTCCGCGAACCAGGCGGCGGCGCGGGGCTTCAGCGCCTCATGCGGTGGGTGGATGCTCATGCGGCCGTCATAGGGCGTTCCCTGCCCGGCTTCTACTCTTGAAATTTTCCGGCGTTGCCGTCATGCCTGTGAACAGGAGTTCATTTCGCTCCGGGGAGATAAAAATGGCTGAAACAGCGGCAACGGACGCTTTGAGTCATGGCGTCGACTCACGGCGGGGCTTTCTCACAATTCTGACAGGAGCGGCCAGCGCCGTGGCGGCAGGGTCGATTGTCTGGCCGCTGATCAACGCGCTGAACCCGGATGCGCGGAGCGAGGCCAGCACCCGCATGATCGTCGATGTCGCCGATATCGCCGAGAACACCGCGAAGACGGTGCAGTGGGCCGGGCTGCCGATCTATATCCGCAAGCTCACCGCCAAGCAGATCGCCGATGCCCAGGCCGTGATGACCAGCACGCTGCCCGACCCGGCGGAGTTCACCGCCCGCGTGCCGGCGGGGTACCAGAATTATGTCGTGGTCGTTGGCCTGAACACCGGCACGCCCTGCGCGTTGGAGGGCAACGCCCCCGCCGACCCGCGCGGCGATTACGACGGTTGGCTCTGCCCCTGCGACGGCAGCCAATACGACCCGCTGGGGCGTGTGCGCTCCGGCCCGGCGAAGAAGAACCTCGCCATTCCCCGCTTCAAATTCATCAACGCCGCGCAGATCCAGTTCGGCTGAGGACAACGCATCATGACCACGGAATTGAAACACTCCTGGGCCGGTGAGCGCATGCCCGGCCTCGGCTGTCTGTGCGCCTGCCTGTTCGCGCCGGTTTACAAGCCCGGGAGCAAGTATCTCGACACGCTGCCCGCGCTGATCGCCATCATGCTCGCCTTCCTCACCCTCTCCGGGCTGGTGCTGGCGGTGTATTACGACCCGTGGCACGCCTTCGCCTCGGTGCAGTTCATCGGCCGCGACGTGCATAATGGCTGGCTGGTGCATGCCTACCACGCCACCGGCACCACCGCGCTGTTCGGGCTGGTGTATCTGTATCTGTTCCGCGCCATGCTCACACGCGGCTACCGCGCCCCGGGCGAGCTGGCGTGGGGGCTGGGGGTGAAGCTGCTCGCCGTGCTGCTGCTGGTTGGCTGGCTGGGCTTCGTGCTCACCGGCGGGGCGGCGGCGTACTGGTCGCTGTTCAAGGCCTCCAACGGGGCGCTGGCGCTCTCCGGGGCGCCGGGGGCGATCGGCAACTGGTTCTTCGGTGGCGCGGCGGGCGGCAACACGCTGGCGCGGCTGGAAGTGTTCCACGCGGTGCTGGCGCTGGGCGCGCTGGTGGTTATGTGGCTGCTGTTTTCGGCGCGCGGGGCGGTGGCGCCCAAGGGCGAGCCTGGCAAGGGCGTGGCCTTCTTCCCGTACTACCTGTCGCAATACCTTGTGGCGCTGGCGGTGTTCGCGCTCATCTTCTCGGTGCTGGCGTTCTTCGCGCCGCATTTCGGCCAGCCCAGGGTGAATGCCCTGCCGGGTGACCCGCTCACCGTGCCGGTGGCGGTGGCGCTGCCCTGGTATTTGCTGCCGCTGGTGGGCGTGGCGGGCGCGCTGCCCGGCATATGGGGCGGTATTCTCGGCGTGGTCGGCGCGCTGGCCGTGCTGGCGGCACTGCCATGGCTGGACCGCTCCGGCCGCGGCGGCGCCAAGGGCGGGCTGTATTGCTGCCTCACCTGGGTGCTGGCGCTGGATGTGGTCGGGCTCGGCGTCTCCTGCTCGCCGCTGCTCACGGCGCTGTTCACCCTCTGGTATTTTTTCCACTTTCTGGTGCTCACCCCGGTGGTGACCGCGATGGAGGCCAAATAATG
>DATIWS010000124.1:0-5597 GCA_035519275.1 Acidocella sp.
GCAACGACCAACCCGCGCTTGAACCGTCGCTATAGCCCCCCGCTGCAACATCCAGCGGATGCATTGCGGGAATGCGAATATTACGTCTATCGCGCTGACCAATTTTGCTATTTCCCGGGGGCCATGCCTAAACCGGATGAACTCCTGTTCGCCCTGAAATCCTTCGCCGGCGCGATGGCGGCGTTATATATCTCGCTCTGGTTGGGGCTGGACAACCCCTACTGGGCGCTGGCAACCGCCTACATCGTGGCGCTGCCGTTCGCGGGCGGCATGCTTTCCAAGGCATTTTACCGCTTCGTCGGCACGCTCATCGGTGGCGCGGCTGCCGTGGCGCTGGTGCCGAATCTGGTCAACGCGCCCGTACTGCTCTGCCTCGGCTTGGCTGTGTGGATCGGTTTATGCCTTTACATCTCGCTGCTCGACCGCACGCCGCGCGCCTACCTGTTCATGCTGGCCGGCTATACCGCGGGCATCATCGGCTTCCCCTCCGTCACCACGCCGAACCACATCTTCCAGACGGCGCTGACCCGCATGGAGGAAATCTCCATCGGCATCGCCTGCAGCACCGCGTTCGGCACGCTGATCTTCCCACGCCCGCTGGGGCCGGTGCTGGCACGGCGCATCGGCGGCTGGGCCAACCCGGCCCGGGAATGGGCCATCGCCGCGCTGACCGGGGAAAATGACAGCCCCGAGGCGCTCGAAGGCCGGCGGCGCTTGCCCTTCGAGGCCACCGATATCGCCTCGATGATCAAGCAGCTCGCCTACGACACCTCGCATCTGCAATCGGCGGTGCGCCATGTGACAAGGCTGCGGCTCTACCTCGTCAGCCTCATTCCGGTGCTCAGCTCGATCGGCGACCGCGTGGCACAGCTGCAGCGCCTCGGCGCCATCACGCCGCAGTTGCAGCGCGTGTTAACCAACACCGCGCGCTGGCTGCAGGCAGGCAACTCGGAGGACACCGACGCGCTGATGGCGGACATCATCCTGCTGGAAGAGGAGGACGAGCACAGCTGGCCGGGCCTGCTGCGCGCCAGCCTGGCGCTGCGCCTGCAGGAGATGATCAGCCTTGTGCGGCATTCGCGCGCGATCCGCCGTCACCTCCGGGATGGCGATCCGCCGCCACCCAACGAGACGCTGGACCGCGAATTCGTGGCAGCGATCGTGCAAAACCGCGATCACACCCTCGCTTTGCTTTCCGCCTTCTCCGCGGCGCTCGCGGTGCTGCTGGTTTGCGCCATGTGGATCTGGATCGACTGGCCCACCGGCGCGGGTGCTGCCGTCATGGTCGCGATCGCCTGCTCCTTCTTCGCCACGCAGGACAACCCCGCTCCCGCCATCGCCAGCATGCTGCGCACCTCCGTCTTCTCCCTGGCCGGGGTCGCGTTCTACTGCTACGCCGTGTTTACCCGGATCTACACCTTCGAGGGCCTCTGCCTGGCGCTGCTGCCCGCCGGGATGATCGTGGGGCTGTTCATCTCCCGCCCAGCCACCTTCATGCTGGGCATGAACATCACCGCCACCGGCGCCACGCAGATGGCGCTGGAAAACGGCTTCACCTCCAGCTTCCCCACCTTCATCAACAACGCGATCGCGGTGGTCGTCGGGCTGAGCAGCGCGCTGGTCATGACCATGTTGATCCGCTCCTTCGGCGCCGCATGGACGGCCCAGCGCCTGCTGCGCGCGAGCTGGAGCGAGATCGCCAACGCCGCCGAGGCGCATGGGGCGGAAGATAGCGGCGTGCTGATCGGCCTCACCGTGGACCGGCTGGGGCTGATCCTGCCACGCCTCTCCGGCCAGGATGCGGATCCGAGCATGCGCGCCGAGCTGGGGAATCTGCGCGTCGGGCTGGACATGGTCGGGCTGCAGCGGGAGCAGTGGCGGCTCCCCCCCGCCGCGCGCGAAGCCTGCGAGAAGATCTTCGCCAGTGTCGCGGCACATTACCGCGGCGATCCGCGCCTGCCGGCGCCCGCCTCGCTTTGCGCGGCGATCGACGGCGCGATCAGCACCCTCGTTAAAGCCCCGCACAACCACAAGATGGCGCTGATGCAGCTTTCCGGCCTGCGCACCGTGCTATTCCCCGACGCGCCGCCGCCGGCTATCTCCGCCCGGACCTTCGAAGGGAGTCTTGCATGATCGGCGAAGTCGACCTTTTCGGCGTGTTCCTGCCCCCGTTTCTGGTCTGGGTCCTGATCGCCCAGGTTATCGGCATGGGCTTGCGCCGCCTGTTTGCCGCCATCGGGCTGTACCGCTTCGTCTGGCACCGGCCGCTATTCGACTTTTCCACCCTCGTCATCCTCACCGGGCTGGTCAGCCTGACAATGAACCGCATCCTTTGAATCCTTCCGGAGCATCATGACCCCCGCATCCTTCACGCTTCGCTTCCTCGCCACGCTCGCGGTCCTGCTCGTTGCCGGGCTCGTGGGCTGGCAACTCTGGAATTACTACATGGAGGAGCCCTGGACCCGCGACGGCCGGGTGCGCGCCGACGTTGTCTCCCTGGCGCCGGACGTGACCGGCCCGGTGGTGCAGGTCTTCGTGCATGACAACCAGGTGGTGCATGCGGGCGACAAGCTGTTCCAGATCGACCCGGTGCGCTTCACCCTGGCGCTGCAGCAAGCCCAGGCGACGGTGGCACGCACTCATGCCGCCATGGTGGACGCCAAGAGCACCGCCGCGCGCTACGCCGCGGCCTCCACCAACGCGACCTCGGGGCTCAGCCGCGACCAGGTCAGCGCCGCGGCCGAGGAAACGGAGGCGGAATACAACCTCGCGCTGGCGAATCTCGGCGTTGCCCAGCTGAACCTGCACCGCAGCACCGTGTACGCCACGGTGAACGGGATGATCACCAACTTCTCCATGCGGCCGGGCGACTACGTGACCGCCGGCGCGCCGGTACTGGCGATCGTGGACAGCGACTCACTTTATGTTGACGCGTATCTGGAAGAAACGAAGATGCGCGGCATCGGCCCCGGCGACTCTGCGACGATCCAGCTGATGCAGGGCGGCCCGGCCATTACCGGCCATGTCAGCGGCATCGCGGCGGGGATTGCCGACGTTGAGCGCGTCGCCGCCCCCACCCTGCTCGCCGACGTGAACCCGACCTTCACCTGGGTGCGCCTGGCCGCGCGTATTCCGGTGCGCATCGAGATGGACCATGTGCCGGACGGGGTGAGGCTGGTGGCGGGCATGACCTGCACCGTCGCCATCGCCCCGCGCGGCATGGAAAAGAAAAAGGGCGCTCAGTAAGCGCTTAAGCCAGCCCGCGGGTCAAAGCCGGGCTGGTCCCAACCCTTCAGGAACTCCTCCAGCGCCGCATCGGCCGGGCCGACGACCACACGCAGCTTCACGTGCAGGTCGCCGGCATGGTGGTGGCCATGCGCCGGCACGCCGCGCCCGCGCAGGCGCAGATCGGTGCCGCTCTCGGTGTGGGGCTTCACTGTCATCACCACGGCGCCAGCCGGGGTGGGCACCGTCACCTTGGCGCCCAGCACCGCCTCCTTCAGCGAGATCGGCAGTTCCAGGTGGATGTTGCGCCCCTCGCGACGGTAGAGCTTGTGCGGGGTGACGTGGATCTCGATCAGCGCATCGCCCGCCGGACCGCCATTGCGCCCGGGCTGGCCGCGCCCGCGCAGGCGCAGCACGTCACCATCCTCCGTCCCGGGCGGGATCTTCACATCCAGGCTCTGGCCATCCGGCAGGGTGATGCGCTTGGCGCCGCCGTTCACCGCCTCCAGGAATCCGGCCTTCACCGCGTAGCGTTCATCCTGGCCGCGGGCTGGGCCATGCGCCCGCTGCTCGAACATATTGGCGAAGATGTCCTCGAACCCGCCGAAGCCGCCCGGGCCGGCACCGGCACCGGTACCAGCACCGGCATAGTTCCGCCAGCCGCCCTGGGGCGCGCGTTCGGCGCCGCTGGCGTCGATCTCGCCACGGTCGTACCGTGCGCGCTTCTCCGGGTCGGAGAGAATGTCATTCGCCTGCGAGACCGCCTTGAACTTCTCTTCGGCCGCCTTGTTGCCGGGGTTGAGGTCGGGGTGATGCTTCTTCGCCAGCTTGCGGTAGGCGGAGCGGATCTCATCCGCCGTCGCCTCCTTCTTTACGCCAAGCACCTTATACGGGTCGTCTGCCATTCAGTCTCTCAAATCGCCTGATCAATCGGTCTGCTGCCTAGATAGGGATCACGCCGTGACCGTCACAACTCGTTTGTTGCGCGGGGCAGCTTAGTGCCGCCGCGTGCTGGAGAGGAACTGGCGGAAGCGCTCCGATTTGGGGTTGGCGAACAACTCCTCCGGCTTGCCTTCTTCCTCCACCAGCCCCTGGTGCAGGAACATCACGCGGTCGGAGACCTCGCGGGCGAAACCCATCTCATGCGTCACCACCAGCATGGTGCGGCCTTCAAAGGCCAGGTCACGCATCACCTTCAGCACCTCTCCGACCAACTCGGGGTCGAGGGCCGAGGTCGGCTCGTCGAACAGCAACACATCCGGCTCCATGGCCAGCGCCCGAGCGATGGCGACGCGCTGCTGCTGCCCGCCGGAGAGCTGCGCCGGGTAGGCGTCGAGCCTGTTGGCCATCCCGACCTTCTCCAGCATCGCCACGCCCCGGGCGATGGCGGTCTTCTTGTCCAGCTTCAGCACATGCACCGGCGCCTCGATCACGTTCTGGAGCACGGTCATATGCGCCCACAGATTGAACTGCTGGAACACCATGGAGAGCCGCGAGCGCAGCCGCTCGATCTGCCTGGCGTTGGCGGCGGCGCGGTTCTTGCCCTCCGTCATCTCGATCAGCTCGCCCCGGATGGAGACCCGCCCCCTATCCGGCATTTCCAGCAGGTTGATGCAGCGCAGAAAGGTGCTCTTGCCCGAGCCGGAGGAGCCCAGGATCGCGATCACATCGTGCTCACAGGCGGTGAGGGAAATGCCCTTGAGCACCTCGACATTGCCGAAGCTCTTGTGAATATCCTCGACCACCAGGGTGGGTGTGGGCTTTGGCGTCTCTGACATGAGGCCGATCAATCCTTGTTTTTATAACGTCTGGCAAGAAACAGCTTTGCAAAACCCGTGCCCTGAGGCAAAAGGAGCCGTCCTTATTCGGACGCAGGAGAGAGCGGGGGATTAGCCCCTCGCCGCCGAAGGCGCAACCGGCCCCCGGAACCGCTCAGGCAAAAGGGCTGCGGCTTGTAAAAGGGGCACTCTGGAAAGCCGGTGGCCGCGCCACCGCACCGACGGGGTCAAGGACCGGACAGGTCCGAATCTCTCAGGTTCAAAGACAGAGGGGGGTCAGAACTGCCGGCGCTTCAAGCCGGGGGCTGATCTATTGGGGGTTCGTTTGCTTAAAACACCTTTGGACGGGCTGCACCGCCGCCTCGGCGCACGCATGGTCGAGTTCGCCGGCTACGAGATGCCACTGCAATATACCGGCATTATCGCCGAGCATAACGCCTGCCGGACCGCCGCCGCGCTGTTCGATGTTTCGCACATGGGACAGGTGGACATCGCCGATGCCAGCGCCTTCGAGCGGCTGGTGCCGGGCGACATCACCGGGCTGAAGCCCGGGCGGCAGCGCTACACGCTGCTGCTTAATGAGGCAGGCGGAAT
>DATIWS010000125.1:0-2914 GCA_035519275.1 Acidocella sp.
GCCGACGCTCGAATGGGCGCGGTCCAAGGGCATCCACTGGGCCCAGGGCAGCACGGTGGTGCAGGGCATCGGCCAGGGCTACACCCAGCTCACCCCGCTGGCGCTGGCGACCATGGTCGCGCGCATCGCCACCGGCAGCGCTGTGGGGCCGCATATCACCCGGCGCATCGGCGACGCGCTGCAATCCGGCTCCGCCCCGGAGAACTGGCCGGCGCTGGATGTCGATGACCGGAATCTCGCCGTGATCCGCCAGGCGATGTTCGAGGTGGTGAACACCCCGCAGGGCACGGCCTATGCCTCGCGGCTGCAGCTGCCCAACGCGCAGATGGCGGGCAAGACCGGCACGGCCCAGGTGCATAACAACAGCGCCGCCGAGAAGCAGAAGAACTTCAACGACATGACCATGGCCTGGGAGAAGCGGCCGCACGCGCTGTTCGTCGGCTTCGCGCCATACGACAACCCGCGCTACGCCATCGCCGTGGTGGTGGAGCACGGCAATTTCGGCGCGCAAACCGCCGCCCCCATCGCCCAGGCGATGATGACCTACGCCATCCAGCACGACCCGGCGGGGCGCGACACGCCGCCGACCCAACCGCTGCAATCCACCACCCCCGCGCTGCCGGTGAACAACACATGATGCTGGACAACAGCCTGGCCCTGCGCCGCCCATTCCGGGACCGCTCCTTCGGCGTGGTGCGCAAGCTCGCGCGGGTGAACTGGCTTTTTGTGCTCTGCGTCTGCCTGCTCGCCGGGGTCGGCTACACGGCGCTGTACTCCGCCGCGGGCGGCAGCCCCGAGCCCTACGCACAGAGCCAGCTCTACCGCTTCCTCGGCATGCTCGTGATGATGCTCGGCATCGCCATGGTCGATATCCGGTTCATCGCCAAGCTCTCCTGGCTGGCCTATGCCGCGGGGATTCTGCTGCTGGTGGTGGTGATGGTGGCCGGGCATACGGGGCTGGGCGCCAAGCGCTGGATCGATCTCGGCCCGATCGAGATCCAGCCAAGCGAGCTGATGAAACTTTTCCTGGCCATGGCGCTGGCCTACTACTTCAAGCGCGCCACGCCGGAGCAGACCGGCAGCCTGCTTTACGTGCTACCGATGGCGGTGGCGGTACTCATCCCGGTCGGGCTGATCCTGAAAGAGCCGAATCTCGGCACGGCGGTGATCACCGGCACCATTGGCGCCATGGTGATGCTCGGGGCCGGGGTGCGCTGGTGGTGGTTCGCCATCATCGTGGCCGTCATCGGGGTCTCGGCCCCGGTGCTCTACCACCACCTGCACGACTACCAGAGGGCGCGCATCGACACCTTCCTCAACCCCGGCGCGGACCCGCTGGGTGCGGGCTACAACATCATCCAGAGCAAGATCGCGCTCGGCTCTGGCGGGTTCTTCGGCCAGGGCTACCTGCACGGCACGCAGAACCAGCTCAACTTCCTGCCCGAGAAGCAGACGGATTTCGTCTTCACCATCATCGCCGAGGAGTTCGGCTATTTCGGCAGCCTCGTGGTGCTGGGGCTGCTGTTCTCCATCGTGGGGCTGGCGCTGTACACGGCGTTCACCTGCTCGCACGCCTATGGGCGGCTGGTGGCGCTCGGCATCGCCACCAATTTCTTCCTGTACTGCTTCGTCAACCTCTCCATGGTGATGGGGCTGATTCCGGTGGGCGGCGTGCCGATCCCGCTCATCTCCTATGGCGGCTCGGCGCTCACCGCCGTGATGCTCGGCTTCGGCGTGCTGCAATCCATCCATGTGCACCGCGACGTCACCTTCGCCTCGCCCGACGATCTATAAGGCCCCATGGCGCTTCTGGTTTTCGATTCCGGCATCGGCGGGCTCGGCGTTGTCCATGAGATCCGCCGCCTCGCGCCTGGGCAGGAGCTGATCTACCTCGCCGATAACGGCTTCTTTCCCTATGGCGAGAAGCCGGACGATATTTTGCTCCTGCACATCGTGGGCCTGATCGGCCGGGCCATCGCGGCACTCTCGCCCCAGGCGGTGGTGGTGGCGTGCAATACCGCGAGCACCATCGCCCTGCCCGCCTTGCGCGCGGCGTACAGCCTGCCGGTCATCGGCTGCGTCCCGCCGGTAAAGCCCGCCGCCGCCGCAAGCGCGAGCAAGGTGATCGGCGTGCTCGCCACCGCGGCCACGGTGCGCCGTCCCTACCTCAGCGGGCTGATCGAGACCTTCGCCCCCGGCTGCAATGTGCTCTCGCTCGGCACCCCGGCCCTGGCCGCGCTGGCGGAGCGGAAATTCCGTGGCGAGGCGGTGGATGTGGAAGCGGCCATCGCGCCGCTGTTTGCGCGGGAGGGAGGCCAGCTTATCGACGCCATCGCCCTGGGCTGCACGCATTACACCTTCCTGCAGCCGGAATTCTCCGCCCTGCGCCCGGACATCTCCTGGTTCGACCCGGCTCTGCCGGTGGCGCGGCACACGCTGCGCGTCACGGGCCATCTGCCCGCCGCCCACAACCCGCAAGCGGGCACGGCGTTCTTTACCGGAGAGGCGCTGCCCCCGGCGCTGCTCGCGCCGTTTGGATTTACTTGTACAGGAACATTCCCACCGTAAGCGCCGTGCCGATGCAGGCGACGGCGATGCGCAGCACGTTCATCGGCGCGCGGCGCAGAATGAGAACGCCCAGATAACCGCCCGCGATGGCCGTGATGCCCTGGTCCAGCGCCAGCCCCCAGGCGATATGGCCGCGCGCGACAAAGATGACCACGGCAGCGACGTTCATCACCCCGGCGAGCACGTTCTTGGTGGCGCCCGCGTTGCGCACGGCCAGCCCCGCGGCGGTGAGCGCCGCCAGCATGAGGATGCCGATGCCGCCGCCGAAATAGCCGCCATACACGGCGATGACGAACTGAACAGCGATGGCGGCGGGCGCGGGCAAGGCCGGGGGCGCGCCTTCCGC
>DATIWS010000126.1:0-6700 GCA_035519275.1 Acidocella sp.
GCTGGACGCGCGGATTTCCGGCGCCGCCGCCATCAAGCCGCCGCGCGAACTGATCGCCAATACCGAGGCGACGACGCATGTGTTCCTGCGCGGCCAAACCTACCCGGATTACGGGGCGGTATTCGTCTGCTCCAAGGACACGAATTTCGGCTACCTGCTCTACAAGGCCCGCTCCGCATTGGCGCAGATCGAGGCCGCGTTACAGTAAGCCTCGTTGCAGAGACTATTTCAGAAGTCGCTCTGGTGAGCCGAATAGGCGTGGTTTTCGAGCACCGGAGCGGAGCGTACGTTGAAGTACGTGAGCACCGGCGCGGAGAAAACCGCGCCTAGGCGGCCGCCAGAGTAGAGTTCTGGAATAGTCTCAGGCGAATTTCAGCGCGATAAACCCAGCCAGGATCAACACCGCGACGGTGGCGGTGACGAGGCCGAGCCGGTCCTCGATGAACTGCCGCGCCGGCTCGCCGAACAGGCGCAGCAGCAACGCCTCGATGAAGAACCGCCCGCCACGCGTGATCAGGCTCGCCCCCATGAAAAGCGGGAAGCTGAACGCGGCAGCCCCGGCGGCGATGGTGACGATCTTGTAGGGGATCGGCGTCAGCCCTTTGATCAGGATGATCGCCACGCCGTATTGCGCGAATTTGTGCTGAAACGCGGCGAAGGCAGCGTCGTAATGGTAGAAATGGATGAGCGGCTGCGCCAGCTTGGCGAAAAGCGAATAGCCGATGAGATAGCCCAGCGCGCCGCCAGCCACGCTGCCCAGCGTGGTAAGTGCGGCCAGCCACAGCGCCCGGCGCGGATTGGCCAGGGCCATGGGGATGAGCAGCACATCCGGCGGCAGGGGGAAGAAGCTCGCCTCGGCGAAGGCGATGGCGAACAGCCAGAGCGGCGCTGTCGGCCGCTCCGCCAGGGTGATCACGCGGTCATAGGTCCGGCGCAGCATGGCGGGCTCAGTTCTGCACGATGATGGAGCGGTGGCGCAGATCGTCCAGCAATTGCTGGGATGCCATATCCACCCGGCGCTCGATGATGATGTTGGCGATGGCGTCGTCCGAAGGCAGGGTCTCGGCCTGCTGCTGGCGCGAGCAGACCATCACCACGGACACGCCTTCGCGCGTTACCAGCGGCTGGCTCACCTGGCCGGGGGACAGACTGCCAAGCAGCGTCTGGAACGCCGCCGGGGTGACGGTGGCGAGGTTCACCGGCCCGGGGTCGGCCGGATGGGCATTGCCGAAGGTGGCGTTCAGCGCGGTCATGTCGTCGCAGGAATGCACCTGCTTGGCCTTGGCGATGAGCTGGTTGATCACCGCCGCCTGGGCCGGGCCGACCTGACCGTTGGTGATCGGGCTCGGGTACGGGGCATAGGCCTGGCGCATGTTCAGCACCGTCTGCATCTGGTTGCCAACCGCGTGCTTATCCTGCAGCTGGACGATCTGGTAGCCGCCGGGCACGCGGATGGGGTTGGAGACGGCGCCCACGGGCATGTCCTTCACCGTCGCCGCCACCGGCGTGTCGAGCTGGTTGAGCTCCACATAGCCGAGATCGCCGCCCGAGAGCGCCGACTGGCCCTGGCTGAACTGCGCGGCGATGACCGCGAAAGGCGCGCCGGCGCGCAGCTGTGCGATCACTGTGGCGGCAAAGTTACGGGCGGTGGCGTCATCATCCGGGCCGGTGACGGGAATAAAGATCTCCGCCAGATGGTACTGCGTGCTGCCCAGCGCCGCCTTCAGTGCCGCCTTCTCCGCGTTCATGTCGCCCGGGGTGGGCTGCAACCCCGGCCCCAGCACCTGGTGCAGCACCTGCTGCCAGCCGAGTTGGGTGCGGATCTGCGCCAGCAGCGTGGCAAAGGGCACGCCCACCGCCTCCAGGCGCTGACGCAGCCCGCCGACCGGCATGTTGTTGCCCTGCTCGATATGCGCGATCGCCCCGGCCACGTCGTTATCGGTGACGACGACATTGCGCTTGACGATCTCCTGCTGCTGCAGCGTCTGGTCGATCAGCTGCTTGGTCACCTGCGGCGACATGCGCGAGATCACGTCCAGGGTCGGGTTCATGCCGATGGAAATGACGAGCAGTCGCGCCTTGGCATACACGTCCTGCGAGGTGATGATCTGGCTGTTGACCACCGCGGTGATGCTGGCGGATTGCGGCGCAGAAGTTCCGGGGGCCGCGGTCTGCGCCATGGCCGGTGCGGCGAGGCAGGCGGAGGCAAGCAGGGCGGCACGGAAGAAATGCTTCATAGGGCGTTGAATCCAACATTACCGAGGGTTTTGAAGGTGAACTGGAGAAGCACCAGCGTGTCGCCGGAATCCAGATTGTACGAGGTGTAACGTTTATTGAAAATCAAGCTGGCGCCGAAGCAGTCATTCTGCCACCCGGCGCTGGCGCTGATGTTGTCGAATTGGCCGGTCTGCAAGTTGCGCTGCATGCCGCCTGTAAACGACCAGGGACCGAAATTCGTGGCCATCGCGGCGGTGAATTCACGCCGCGGCGTGAAGTAGCCGGAAGGCGGGTTAAGCGTGATCTGCCCGGTTGGGCTGGGGCTGTCGTACAGCACGTAGGGGGTGGTGTTGGTGTAGAGATAGCCGCCGGTAAAGTTGAGCGTATGGGTGCCGACATTCGCCGTCGCGTCGATCATCCGGGCACCGAGATCGTCATGCGACAGCCTCGTGCGGTAGGCGAGGTTGAACCACGGCGCGGGGGTGACGATCAGATGCCCGACAAAGTCCGAGACATTATCGGTTAGGCCGGAATCGGGCAGATAGTCGTTGTCCTTATGGAAACGGTAGGACTGGCCGACCAGCCCGTCCACGCTGGCGCCGGAGGGCAGGTACCAGGCGGTGTGCAGGGCGTAGTCCACGCGCTCGCCGCCCTCCAGCCGGTCGATGCCCGGGTAGCGGTTGAAGTCGAACAGGTTCATGTCGGAGAATTCGAGGTCGAGGCTGTCCTCGTTCGGGATGCGGTCGTTCTGGCTGATGCCGATATTGGGCGAGGCGACGAACTGCACCTCCGGCTCGATGAGCTGCGCGCCCATCCCGCCCGCGCTGCGCAGCCAGGGCCAGCGCAGCATCACCGCGCCATAGACCTGACCGCGGCTGGTGCTGGTGGAATCCAGCGTGCTGTAATTGGGCTGTTCGAACATTTTGCCGGTTTCGTAGGTGGCGCCGATCACCTGCATCCGCGCCGTGCCGGCGATGCCTTCCGGCAGCATGAACGGCACCGAGTAGCCCGGCTCCGCCGCCGCGCGCACCGTGTTGGTGCCGACGTTGCGCACCACGTTGAACGCGCTGGCATCAAAGTGGAACTGCCCGCCGAGCGCGTCCTGGCCGGAGAGAAAATGATACTGCCCGTATGGGTAGACGATCGGCAGCTCGGACTGGTTAACGCTGGCCACCAGCCCCTGGAAGGTCTCGGCGTCGATGCGGGCATAGGCGCCGGGGGAAAAGCCCTCCAGGTACACGTTACTGGTGAGGTACGATTGGTCCGGCAGGAGGGTGAAGTCATCCATGTACTGCGCGCTGGAGGCGCGGTTGTACTGGAAGCCGCCGCGCCAGTCATCGTTCAGGTCGAAGGTGCCGTTGGCGAACACGACATTGCCGAAATGCCCACGGTCCTGCCCGCCGGAGGCGATGACGTTGAGCACACCCTGGTTGAAGGCGCGCCGGTATTCGGTGCGCAGGGCCGGGCCCTGCTTGGAGGCGATGATCGGCGTCAACGTCAGGTCGGACGAGTCATCCAGCACCAAATAGTACGGAACAGCCGTAAAAAAGCCGAGCCGCGAGGTGGAGCCGATAGCGGGGATCAGCAAGCCGCTCTGGCGCTTCACCGAGGGGTCGGCCTCGGTCAGATACGGCGCGTAGAACACCGGCACGCCCTTGAACTCCATCCGCGCGCCGTGGAACTCGATCATCTTGTGCTGGAGGTCGCGCGTCACGCGGTCGGCCTTGATCTGCCAGGTGGGGGCGGCACGCGGGTTGGTCTTGCACAGGTTGCAGGCGGAGTAGACGACCTTGGTCATTTCGTCGATCTGCCCGTTGTAACGCTGGGCGCCATTGGCGATCAGCCGCGCATTGTCCCCCAGCCGCGCGGACACGCCTTGCATCACGGCGTCCTTCATGCCCTGGCTCAGCACCGCATGGTCGGCGTAAACCGTGTTGCCCCCGGGCTGGGTCAGCGCCACATGGCCGCTCGCCGTCGCTTTGCCGCTGGTGCGGTCCAGCGTCACCTTGTCGGCGTAGAGCGTCTGCCCGTTCTGGATGGCGCGCACATGCCCGGTGGCGGTGACAATATTCCCCGTTTTGTCATACGCCACCGCATCGGCGGTGAAACTCACCGGCGCCTTCTGCGACGGGCCGGCTCCGCCCTGGGGCGTGAGCGGCAATTGTTGCGCCTTCGCCAAGCCGGCGAGGCTGGTGGTGGTGGCGAGCAGGAGCAGAAATTTGCCGGTGCGGGTCATGTTTCAGCCATCTTCCAGATGCAGCAACAACGCAAGCGCCAAAAATAATCCTGCCACGGCCGGAGCCCAGGCGGCGAGCACCACCGGCACCGCACCAGAGGTGCCGAACTGGTTGGCGACCTCGGATACCATGAACAGGGCGAAGCCGCAGCCCACGCCGGAGGCCAGCATATACACAGCGCCGCCGCGGCGCGAGGGGCGCATGGAGAAGCCGGCGGCGACCAGCGCCATGGTGGCGCAGAACAGCGGCAAGGCGGCCAGGGCCTGGAACGCCAGCTCGTGCTGGGTGGCCGAGAATCCGGACTGCTTGAGCAGGCGGATGAAGCCCGGCAGCGCCCAGAAGGAGAGCGAATCCGGCGAGGCGAAACTTTCCTGCACGCGGCGCACGGTGAGGTCGGTGGGGAATTCCATCGTGTCCATGTGCTGGGCCGGTTTGTCCGGGGCCAGCACATTCACGTCGCTCAGCGTCCAGTCGCCTTCGTCCAGCGTGGCGTGCGCCGCCTCGATGCGCGCCAGCAGCGCCGTCTGACCGTCCAGGCGCAGCACCATCACCTTGTCGGCCTGCAGGGAGTTGCCGTGCAGCATCACGTCGCGCGCGTGCAGCACGGCCACGCCACCGGGCACCAGCCCGTAATCCGCCTGGCGCACCCAGAGATCGCCGCCATTGAGCGAGAGCGGCCCGCCGCCGGGCTTGAGGTAGGCGTTGTCCAGGATCTCGGCGCGGCTGTACATCAGCGCCGAGACCGGGCTGACGCCGCCGGTGCCGAGCGCGCCCAGTAAAGCCGCCAGCAGCACCGGCACGGCCAGGAACTGCCAGGCGGAGATGCCGGCGGCGCGGGCCACCACAAGCTCGGAGGAGCGGGCGAGCCGCCAGAATGCGAAGATGCCGCCCAGCAGCACCGCGAAGGGCAGGACCTGCATCATGCTCCAGGGCACGCGCAGCACCTCGATCTCGAAGATGATGCCGAGCCCCGCCTGCGGCCGCGTGGCGGATTCGCGCAGCAGCTCCAGGACGTCGAACAGCGAGACGAGCGAGGTCAGCGCGAACAGCATCATCAGCACGGCCAGGGCGAAGGCGCGGGTGAAATAGATCGAGAGGATGACCGGCAGCCTCATGCGCGGGGCGCGCCCTGGCGTGCCAGCAGGAAGGCGGCACTCAGCCCGGGGATCAGCGTGACCGCCCAGATCAGCGGCAGCAGCCGTGTATCGCGCGCCGCGAGGTTGCTCACCCCCAGCCCGAGGGCGACCAGCACCGTCACCACCGCCACGGCGGCGGCCGGGCGCAGCATCCCGCCATGCCGGCGGAACACCCCGCCAAGCACTGCGACCAGCCCGACCAGCGTGTAGCTCAGCGCGGTCAGCGGCGCGGTCAGGCGGCGATGCGCCTCAACCAGCCATTTGCCACGGTCGCCGGGGCGCAGATTGGGCCCCGGGTGCAGCAGCGCGCCGAGCGGCGCCTCGCTGGCGTCCATATATTCTGGCGCGCTGATTTTGGCGGCCTGCGCCAGCGACAATTCGTTGCGATGAAAACTCAGCAAATCCAGCCGCCCGGTCTTGGGATCAATCTGCTCGCGCGAGCCATCCTGCAGCTCCACCACCGGCCCGGCAGGGTTGACCAGGAGCTGCCCGGTGCGCGCCAAGATGGTGGCCGGGGCCGAGGGATCACGCCCATCCTCGATGAGGATGCCGCGCAGGCTGTTATCCGGCCCGCGGGACTGCACATAAACGGTGATGTTGCCGGTGACCGGGGTGAACACGCCCGGCTCCAGCAGGAAGGCGGCCATCTGGTTGCGGATCTCGTACTGGTAGTCGCGGAAGGCGCCGAGGCAGGCCGGCACAACGCCCAGGTTGAGCACATAGCCCAGCAACACCGCCCCCGCCGCCACGGACAGGGCCGGACGGGCCATCGCAAAGTCCGAGAGGCCGATGCCGCGCATGATCGTCAGCTCGCGGTCCCCGTTAAGGCGCCCATACACGAACACCACCACGATGAAGCAGGTGATCGGCAGGATGGTCGCGACGAAGCTTGGCACCAGCAGCGAGGTGAGCCGGATGAACACCAGCGGCGAGAGCCCGTGCGCGACGATGATCTGGATAAAGCGCAGTGACTGCGTGAGCCAGATGAGCGCCACGAAGCCCAGCGTGACCAGCAGCAGCGCCAGGACCAGCTGAAAGCTGATGTAACGGTCGATCCGGTTGAGATTCAGGCGGCGCGGCATAGCGTGAGTTCTGGCGGGGACCCGGGTT
>DATIWS010000127.1:0-6122 GCA_035519275.1 Acidocella sp.
CGCGCTGCACGAGGCCGGGTACGAGACCATCATGGTCAACTGCAACCCGGAGACCGTTTCCACCGACTACGACACCTCCGACCGGCTGTATTTCGAGCCGCTCTTCGGCGAGGACGTGATCTCGCTCCTGCGCAAGGAGCAAGAGAAGGGCACGCTGCTGGGCTGCATCGTGCAATATGGCGGACAGACGCCGCTGAAGCTCTCCCAGGCGTTGGAAGCCGCGAACATCCCCATCCTCGGCACCTCCGCCGACGCCATCGACATCGCCGAGGACCGCGAACGCTTCCAGGCCCTGCTCAAGCGGCTCGGGCTACGCCAGCCGGAAAACGGCATCGCCCGCTCCACCGAGCAGGCCGAGGCCATCGCCGAGCGCATCGGTTACCCCATCATCATCCGCCCCTCCTACGTGCTGGGCGGGCGCGCCATGGAGATCGTGTACGACCGCACAGGGCTGAACCGCTACATGCGCGAGGCCGTGCGCGTCTCCGGTGAGAACCCGGTGCTCATCGACCGCTACCTGAACGAAGCCTCGGAAGTGGACGTGGACTGCATCTGCGACGGCGAGACCGTGTATGTCGCAGGGGTGATGGAACATATCGAGGAAGCCGGCATCCATTCTGGCGACTCCGCCTGCTCCATCCCGCCCTACTCACTCTCCCCCGCCATCGTCGCCGAGCTGCGCGCCGAGACGGTGGCCATGGCCAAGGCGCTCGGCGTCGTCGGGCTGATGAACGTGCAGTACGCCATCCAGAACGACACGATCTACGTGCTGGAAGTGAACCCGCGCGCCTCGCGCACCGTGCCCTTCGTCGCCAAGGCGACCGGCGTGCCGGTGGCAAAAATCGGCGCGCTGGTCATGGCGGGCGCCAAGCTCGCCAGCTTCGACCTCGATGATTCCATCTCGCCGCGCCACGTGGCGGTGAAGGAGGCTGTGTTCCCCTTCGCCCGCTTCCCCAATGTGGACACGCTGCTCGGGCCCGAGATGAAATCCACCGGCGAGGTGATGGGGCTGGACACCAACTTCGCCCGCGCCTTCGCCAAGGCGCAGCTCGGCGCTGGCGTCACCCTGCCGCTCAAGGGCACGGCCTTCGTCTCGGTGAAGGATGCCGACAAAGCCGCCATCGTGCCCGTCGCGCGGCGCCTCTTGGAGCTGGGCTTCACCATCATGGCCACCAGCGGCACCGCCAAACGCATCACCGATGCCGGGATTCCCGTGAAGCGCGTGAACAAGGTGCTGGAGGGCCGCCCGCATTGCGTGGACGCCATCCGCTCCGGTGAGATCCAGCTCATCGTCAACACCGCCTCGGGCGCGCAAGCGGTGGCGGACAGCTTCGACATCCGCCGTTCGGCCCTTACCCATGGCGTGCCGAATTTCACCACCATCGCAGGAGCGCGGGCAGCGGCGCACGCCATCGCGGCACTGAAATCTGGCACTCTTGAAGTCGCGCCGCTTCAGTCGTACTTTGCCAAGCCTTTCTAGAACCTTGCCGGCTGCCGGCCGGCGGGGTCCTTTGTGTTGATCCTTAACCCCATCGGGGGCTGCGGCCCTTGAGGAGAAAAAGTGCAGAAATTCCCCATGACCGCGGCTGGTCTCGCGGCGCTCGAAGACGAATTGCGGCACCTGAAGGCGGTTGAGCGCCCGGCGATCATCCGTGCCATCGCCGAGGCCCGTGCCCATGGCGACCTCTCCGAGAACGCTGAATACCATGCCGCGCGCGAGCGCCAGTCCTTCATCGAGGGCCGTATCGCCGAGCTGGAGGAGATCACCTCCGCCGCCGAGGTCATCGACCCCGCCTCCCTCTCCGGGGACACGGTGAAGTTCGGCGCCACCATCCTGCTCGTCGATGAAGATACCGAGACCGAGGTCACGTATCAGATCGTCGGCATGCACGAGGCGGACATCAAGCGCGCGCGCCTGTCCATTACCTCGCCCCTGGCCAAGGCGCTCATCTCCAAGCGCGTGGGCGAGACGGTCGCCGTGCCTGCCCCGGGTGGCGACAAATCCTACGAAATCCTGAAGATCACCTACGGTTAATCTGCCATGATCACCTTCGACGACGTCCAGGCCGCGGCCAAGCGGATTGAGGGCGCGGTGCTGCGGTCGCCCTTCCTGCGCTCGGACGGGATTTCCCGCCTCACCGGTGCGGAGGTGTACATCAAGTACGACCACCTCCAGGCCACCGGCGCGTTCAAGGAGCGCGGGGCGGCCAATCGCATCGCCCTGCTATCGCCGGAGGAGCGCAAGGCTGGCGTTGTGGCCATGTCCGCCGGCAACCATGCCCAGGCCGTGGCGCGGCATGCCCAGCGTGCGGGCATCAAGGCGACCATCGTCATGCCCCGCCACACCCCGGCGACGAAGGTGACACGCACCGCCTCCTGGGGTGCCAACGTGGTGCTGCATGGCGAGACGCTGGCCGAAGCCGCCGCCGAAGCGCACCGGCTGGAGCAGGAGGACGGGCTGTTCTTCCTGCACCCGTATGACGACCCGGGCGTGATCGCCGGCCAGGCCACCATGGCGCTGGAGATGTTCGAGGATCAGCCGGACCTGGACGCGATCATCGCGGCCACCGGCGGCGGCGGTCTGCTCGCGGGCACCGCCGTGGTGGCGCGGCATTTGCGCCCGGAATGCGAGGTGCTGGGCGTCGAGGTGGAAAACTACGCCGCTTTCGCCCAGGCGCTGGCGGGCGAGCCCATCCATGTCGGCGGGCCGACCGTGGCGGAAGGCATCGCCGTGCGGGATATCGGCCAGCGCCCGCTGGCCATCCTGAAGGCGCTGAACGTGCCGGTGCTGGTGGTGAGCGAGCACGCCGTCGAGCGCGGCATCGCCACCTTCGTCGAGAACGCCAAGCAGGTGACGGAAGGTGCTGGCGCCGCTGGCCTCGCCGCATTGCTCAGCTTCCCCGAGCGCTTCAAGGGCAAAAAAGTCGGCGTCTCCATCTGCGGCGGCAATATCGACCCGCGCATCCTCGCCAACACGCTCATGCGCAACCTGCTGCGCGACGGCCGCCTGCTCCGCGTGGTGCTGGAAATGCCGGACCGCCCGGGCATGCTGGCGGAAGTCGCCACGCGCATCGGCGCGCTCGGCGGCAATATCATCGAGGTCGCGCATCACCGCCTGTTCTCCAGCCCGTCCGTGCAGGACGCGCAGCTGGAGATCATGATCGAGGCGCGCGATGCGAATCACGGCGCTGCGATCGAGGCGTCTCTGGCGGAAGTGTTCACGCTGCGGCGGGTTTAGAAAACATATCGATAGGCTGAATGGCAGGCACAATGACCCGCCATTCAGCCTAGTTAGTCTGTGAACCTGTTCCCACGCCCGATGTTGCAAACCGAGCATAGTGTTCTGAGATTATCTTCTCGTGTCTTCCCACCACGAGACCACGGCAGAATGTGATCAACATGCAGCACGCATTCAGGGTTCCGTGCCGGATGGTCGCCACACAACACACACTTAAATTTATCACGATTTAAAACCCGGAATCGGAGCCCCAGTGCTATATCCCTTCGATCCTCGGCAATTATTTCCTTTGGCTTTTCTGGTTGCAGTACATCATTGTCTCTGCACTCTGGAAGCAGATCGGTTTCGCTATTTACCTTGGCCACGAATGCCGAAAGAGCTTTGTTCCAACCGCCGAACCGAGACATATATGCCTTGCCACCAACAACCGAAGGCGGATGCGACATTTCTTTGTACATCGGGGGACGACCATAGTGAGTCCAAACCTTCAGGAGATTGTCGTAACATTCACCATCTGAATAGCGTCGTCCCAAAGCTGAAGTCTTTAATCCTGCGGACTCTAGCGCACCTTTCAAAGACCCCCACCGTTTGCGCAAGGTCGTTGAAGAAAACCTAAGCTTGTTTTCTGAGTTATTTATATCTCTGTTAGTTAACTGATCTGTGCCAAGTAGTTCAGCTAGTCTTCTCAAATCAGCCAAAATGTCTTGATCGGACATTCTAACTGATGGTGTCGCACCGCGAGTTTTGATCTCATCAGACGAACGCCCTGACAAACCGGCTCTTTCTAACGCTTTGAACCATGATCCAAATCGACGCCTAACCGTATTCCGTCCAACAAGAGCATGTTTTTCAAATATGCTTTCTGTGAATACCCCTTCTGGCACTAAGGCAGAAACACGCCTCAATTCTTCAAGAACGGCGTCATCACTGTATTCGGTAAGACGGTTCAGCTCAAAAGTTGGCTTAGGCGTATCTGCCATAAATCATTCCTTATTGCCGTCCCCGCCTCAACTCCGAAATAATCCCGTGCAGGGTGTTCAGCTCCTGCCGCGTCACCTCGCCGCGGGTGAAGAAATGCCGAAGGTTGCGCACCATGCCAGGGCGCTTCTGCTCATTGCGCAGAAAGCCTGACTCGTCGCAGGCGCGGACCAGATGCGCCATGAAGTTATCCAACTCGCCCTTCGTGGCCGGGCGCGTCTCGTTCACCTGCAGCTCACGCGGCGGCAGTTCCGGCGTGCGCGCCAGCCACCATTCATAGCCGAACACCATCACCGCCTGGGCGAGGTTGAGGGACATGAAATCGGGGTTGAGATCGTAACGGATCAGACTGTCCGCGCAGGCGATGTCGTCATTGTCCAGCCCCGTGCGCTCCGGCCCGAACAGCACGCCGGTTTTCAATCCACGCTGGCCGGCAGCCACGGTTTCCGCGGCGCCGCCGCGCGCGGTGAGCACGGGTTTGATGATATGGCGCGGGCGCGGGCATGTGGCGAAGACGCGGTGCAGATCCGCCACCGCTTCCGGCACGGTGTCGAACACCTTGGCGTTGTCCAGGATGCGGTGCGCACCGGAGCCGGTGACCCAGGCGCGCTGCAGCGGCCAGCCATCGCGTGGCGCGACAATGCGGAGATGAAACAACCCACCATTGCCCATGGCCCGCGCCACCGCGCCGATATTCTCGGCCAGTTGCGGGCGCACCAGAATCACCACCGGCGAGGGCTCGATAGGGTGCAGTTCCGCACCACCGTCACGGCCGGTCATTTAGGCTTTCCTCAGCTTGTAGGTGCCGCCCGGGCCGTCCTCGATGATCACGCCATGTTTGGCGATTTCATCGCGCAGACGGTCTGATTCCGCGAAATCCTTGCGCTTGCGGGCCTCAACGCGCTGCGCCGCCAGCGCCTGCACCTCGGGCGGAACATCCCCGGCAAACCATTCATCCGGGCTGACATTAAACAGCCCCAGCGCCTGCCCCGCCGCCTTCAGCGCGCCAGCGGCGGTGACATCGCCCGCCAGTGCCGCATCGGCGAGGCCATGCAGCCCGGCGATAGCGCCCGGCGTGTTAAGGTCATCAAGCAGCGGCTCCAGCACGCATTCAGGAACTTCGGCAGCCGCCTTCACATCCGGGTACTTCTCCAGCGCCCGATAGAACCGGTCCAGCTCCTTGCGCGCCTCGATCAGCCCGGCATCGGAGAAATCCAGCGTCGAGCGGTAATGCGAGCGCATCAGCAGCAGGCGCACGGCCTCGCCCGGCGCGGTCTCCAGCACATCATGCAGGACTTTGAAATTGCCGAGAGACTTGCTCATCTTCTCGCCGTTCACCAGCAGCATGCGGTTATGCACCCACACCTTGGCGAAATGCGAGCCGGGGAAGGCGCAGCAGGATTGCGCGATCTCGTTCTCATGGTGCGGGAAAATCAGATCATCGCCGCCGCCATGGATGTCGAAATCCGGCCCCAGAAGCTTCCAGCTCATCGCCGAGCATTCGATATGCCAGCCCGGCCGGCCATGGCCCCAGGGGCTGTCCCAGCCCGGCAGGTCCGGCGTGGAGGGCTTCCACAGCACGAAATCGCCCGCGTCGCGCTTATACGGAGCCACGTCCACACGCGCGCCGGCGATCAGCTCATCCGGCGTGCGGCCGGAGAACTTGCCGTAATTCGGGTCGGAGGCCACGGAAAAGAGCACATGCCCATCCGCCACGTAGGCATGACCGTTGGCGATCAGGCGCTCGATGATGTCGATGATCTCCGGCAGATGCTCGGTGGCGCGCGGCTCGATATCGGGGGGCAGCGTGTACAGCGCGCCCATATCCTCGTGGTACCAGCGGATCGGGCCTTCCGTCACCTGCTCGATGGGCAACCCGCGCTCCTTGGCCCGCGCGTTGATCTTG
>DATIWS010000128.1:0-11982 GCA_035519275.1 Acidocella sp.
GGCGGTGGTCACGGCGTCCTGGCCGGTCATGGCGTCCACGACCAGCAGGGTTTCCACCGGGTTCACCGCAGCGCGGATCGCCTTCACCTCTTCCATCAGCGCGAGGTCGATGGACAGGCGCCCGGCGGTATCCAGGATCACAACGTCGTAGACTTCGCGCCGCGCGGTATCCATGGCGCGGTGGGCGATCTGCAGCGGCGTCTGCCCGGGGATGATGGGCAGACAGGCGACTTCGGCCTTCTGCGCCAGCTGCTCAAGCTGCAGCTGGGCGGCGGGGCGCTGCGTGTCCAGGCTGGCCAGCAGCACCTTCTTGCGCTCGCGGGTCTTCAGCCGCAGCGCGATCTTGGCCGAGGTGGTGGTTTTGCCCGAGCCCTGCAGGCCGACCATGAGGAAAGGGATGGGCGAGGGGGCGAACAGGTTGAGCGGGGAGGGCGCGCCGCCGAGCGCCTCGATCAGCGCATCGTTGACGATCTTCACCACCATCTGGCCCGGGGAGACGGAGCGCAGCACTTCCGTGCCCACCGCCTGTTCCTTCACCTTGGCGACGAAGTCCTTCACCACGGGCAGTGCCACGTCGGCGTCGAGCAGCGCCAGGCGGATTTCCCGCAGCGCCTCGTTCACGTCGGATTCAGACAGCGCCCCACGGCGGCGGAGCCGGTCGAAAATATCCGAAAATTTGCCCGACAGTGTGTCGAACATGGCCAGAATCCCTTACAACGCAAAACGCGCCGTGGTGCGAACCCTCGCAGCACGGCGGTTTATGTGGTCTGGCTCATGCGCCCCTCGGGCGCTGGAGTCAATGGGGTCAGGCGGCCAGGGCGCGGCGCAAGGCCTCGGCGTCGTCACCAACGATCAGCCTTTCGCGCAGCAGCAGGTCGATGAGCACCAGGGTGACGTTGAACTTGAACTCGTCGGTGGTGGTCAGCGCCTCCAGCACGCGCGGCAGCGGCCAGAGCGAGAAGGACTCCATTTCGCCATCAACCGGCTCGGGCGTGAAGCTTTCGGGCAGTTCCAAGTCGTAGGCGTGGATCACGTCGCGGCGAAGCCCCTCGGGGCGCTCCATGTCGTAGCGGAAGCTGCCCACAAGCCGGGCGTGGACAGCCATGGTTTCGGGCAGGGCGGCCTCTTCCTCGGCCTCCTTCACCAGTGCCTGGAACGGCGTGTATCCAGCGGGCACCCCGCCCGCGACCAGATTGTCGAGCTTGCCGGGGTCGAGCTTCTTGTTCGCGGCGCGCTTTCCGACCCAGACATGCACGCCATCCGCCCGGCGGACGATGCCGTTGAGATGCACGCCCACGCCGATGACCCCGAAGGCGGGCAGGGCGCCACGGTCCAGCACCGCCAGCACCGGGCCGTCGGCATCCTCGCGCACGTCGAAATCCTCCGCCCGGGTGGGGATGCCGGCCGCGGCGGCAAGTTCGTTGAGCTGGGGCAGGGCGGCTTCGTTCAACAGCACCTTATGCGCCAGCACGGTCACGCGCGGCGAGATTTCGGCAAGGCGCGCCGCCAAGGCGGGGCGGAGATAGCCGATATGACGCGCGCCCGCGTAAAGCGGCAGGCGCTCGCCTGGCAGAACGGCCGTGTGGCAGGCCGCTATGTGCGAGAGAAGCTTTGCAATTCGTGCGTCAGATGCCATGTCCGCTCCCATGACCCGTAATGCAGCCCGTGCCAACCCCCATCTTGCTCCCAGCCCCGGAGCCAAGCAGACGCATGGCTCCTTCGCCACCATCATTTCGCTGCTGCCTTATCTCTGGCCCAAGGGCGAACCCGCCTTGCGCGCGCGCCTGGTGCTGGCCAGCCTCGCCATGCTGCTCTCCAAGGTGGCTACTGTTTATGTCCCGGTGGTCTATGGCCGGTCGGTGGACAAGCTCACCCATGCGGCAGGGCCGCTGGCCGTCCCGGCTGCGCTCATCGTCGGCTACGCGCTGGTGCGCATCGCCTCCGCCGCCTTCGGCGAGTTGCGCGACGCCCTGTTCGCGGCGGTGCAGATGCGCGCCTCCCGCGTGGTGGCCCGCAAGACCTTTGAGCATCTGCACGCGCTTTCCATGCGCTTCCACCTGGACCGGCAGACCGGCGGGCTCTCCAACATCATCCTGCGCGGCACGCTCGGCATCCAGAACGTGCTGCGCCTGGCCACGTTCAACCTGCTGCCGACCATCATCGAACTGTTGCTCACCACCTTCATGCTGTGGTATTTGTTCAATGTCTGGTACGCGCTGATCACCTTTGCCGCTATCGGCTGCTATATCGCCTTCACCTTCGCCTTCACCGCCTGGCGCACCAAGTTCCGCCGCGCCATGAACGAGACCGACACCGAGGCGCAGAGCAAGGCCATCGACAGCCTGCTGAACTTCGAGACAGTGAAGTATTTCGGCAACGAGGCGCATGAATCGAAGCGCTTCGACGAGAGCCTGGCGCGGTACGAGACGGCCTCGGTGAAGTCTCAGGTCTCGCTCAACGCGCTCAATATCGGCCAGGCGGTCATTATCTCCCTTGCGCTGGGCGCGATGATGCTGATGTCCGCCTGGGGCGTGGTGTACAACCATATGTCCCCCGGCAGCTTCGTGGTGGTGAATACCTATCTGATGCAGCTCTACGTGCCGCTCAACTTCCTGGGCTTCACCTATCTCACGCTGAATCAGGGGCTTATCGACATGGAGCAGATGTTCTCGCTGCTGCGTGTCAACCAGGAGGTGAAGGACACGCCCGGCGCGCTCACGCTGGAACGCCACGGCGCGCCGGCCGAGGTGCGGTTCGAGGGCCTGCATTTCGCCTACAACCCGGACCGGCAGATCCTGAAGGGGATCAGCTTCACCGCGGCACCCGGGGAGAAGATCGCCATCGTCGGCCCCACAGGCTCCGGCAAGTCCACCATCTCGCGCCTGCTGTTCCGCTTCTACGACGCCACCGAAGGCGCCGTGCTGGTGGATGGGCACGATGTGCGCGACTACACCCAGCAATCGCTGCGCGCCGCCATAGGCGTGGTGCCGCAGGACACGGTGCTGTTCAACGACACGATCTTCTACAACATCGCCTATGGCCGCCCCGGCGCCACGGTGGAGGAGATCGAGCAGGCCGCCAGGCTGGCCCAGATCCACGATTTCATCACCTCGCTCCCCCAGGGCTACAAGACAAAGGTGGGCGAGCGTGGGCTGAAGCTCTCGGGCGGCGAGAAGCAGCGAGTCGCCATCGCCCGCACCATCCTGAAGAATCCGCGAATCCTGATCCTGGACGAGGCCACCAGCGCGCTCGACACCCATACCGAGCAGGAGATCTCCGCCGCTTTGCGCAACGTGGCGCATGACCGCACCACGCTGGTCATCGCCCACCGGCTCTCCACCGTGACCGACGCGGACGAGATCCTGGTGCTGCGCGAGGGGCTGATCGTGGAACGCGGCACACATGGGGCGCTGCTGGCGTCGGGCGGCGTGTATGCCGGCATGTGGGCGGCGCAGGTTGAACTCGATGAGGGCAGTCTCGCCGCCGCGGAAGTGGCGGAATGAGTTGGCGCGTGCTAGCGCCGGATGAAGTTTTATTGTGACGAAGTGGAAGATGCGATGAGCGACAGACAATCCCCGCCGGAACGCGAACTGAGCCATGCCGGCTCGGTGGTGGACAAGGCGATCGAGTTCATGGTCGGGCAGAATCTGAGCGAGCTGGCCATTGCCTCCGCCCTGCTTGGCGGCGCCATGGGCCTGCTGACCCAGGCCCTGCCCGACGAGGTGGTGGTGCAGATCCTGCAAAACGCCATCGAAAGTGTCGAAAATGGTGAAATGCGCAGCGCCTCCGGCAATGATCACGCTGGCGAGGCTTGACGACTCCTGCCGTTTAACCCATAAGCCTGCCCAATTCCGGGTTGGCCTTGCCAGCCCGCTTTGCGTTTTTTGAGGATAGACCCATGGCCCGCCGTTGCGACCTGACCGGAAAGACCGTGCAAACTGGCAATAATGTCAGCCACGCGAATAACAAGACCCGCCGCCGGTTCCTGCCGAACCTGCAGGTCACCACGCTGCTCTCTGACGCGCTCGGCAATGTCCGCCTGCGCCTCTCCACCCGCGCGATCCGCACGATCGAGCACAATGGCGGGCTGGACGCGTTCCTGCTCTCCCAGACCGACGCCAAGCTGACCTCCGAGGGCCTGACGCTGAAGCGCCGCCTGGAGCGTGCCGTGGCGAAGAAAGAAGCCAAGGCCGCCTGAGCCTGCCGGAGCCCTGAGAAGAGGCTCCCATGCTTATAAGAATTACTCGGAGCCTCCAGATCAGCGCGTCTGATCTGGAGGAGACGTTTGTCACCGCCTCAGGCCCGGGCGGGCAGAACGTGAACAAGGTGGCGAGCGCGGTGCATCTGCGCTTCAACCTCGCGGCCAATACGACGTTACCGGAACATGTGAAGGCCAAGCTGGCGCAACTGGCCGGCTGGCGCCTGACCAAGGACGGTGTGGTGATCATCCAGGCCGAGCAGTACCGCGACCAGCCGCGCAACCGCGAGGATGCGCGCGAGCGCCTCTTCGCCCTCATCCGTGAGGCGGCGGTGGTGCCCAAGGTGCGCCGCCCGACCAAGCCGACCAAGGGCTCCCAGACCAGGCGACTGGATGCGAAGAGCAAGCGCGGTGATGTGAAGCGCCTGCGCCGGGACAAGGATTTTTAACGCTTGCCAGACCGGAGCGGTCCGGTTTACCACCCGCGCCAGATGACGGTGGCCCGTGGCGTCTGATCGTTCAAGGCCGGCGTAAGCCGGACGAGAGCGTGAATCAGCCGCCCAGATAAAGGGCTTAAACGGGAACGCGGGACCAAAAATCCGCGGCTGCCCCCGCAACTGTGAGCGGCGAGTGCCGCCCCAATAAGCCATTGCCCAGGCGGGCGAGAAGGCGGGGCGGAGCAGTGACCCGCGAGCCAGGAGACCGGCCGGCATCGAGACATTTGCGCGTTTCCGGGCGGGGTGCACCGGGCACGAAGGGGTGAAAGTCCCCGAGCCTCTGTCGCTGTTACAGATCACCGGCGTGGCGTTGCCGGTGTCATGCGAGGAGAGGGTTCATGCCTCAACAACGATTCGGTCTCTGCCTGGCGGCGGCGCTGCTGCCATTCGCCGCGCGGGCGGACGACCAGACGATTTACGGACCGATCACCGTCACCGCCACGCGCATCCCCACCCCGGCGAGCCAGGTGCCGGCGGGGGTTACGGTGCTGACCCAGGCCGACTTCGCCAAACAGGGTGATAACACGTTGGTGGAGGCGTTAAGCTCTGTGCCGGGTGTGAACGTGGTGCAGCTCGGCGGGCCGGGCAACCAGGCCAGCGTGTTCATCCGCGGTACGAATTCCGAGGATGTGCTGGTGCTGCTGGACGGCGTGCCGGTGAACAACCCGGCCAACGCCAACGGCGGCTTCGATTTCGGACAGTACGTGCTGGCGGATATCGAGCGTGTCGAGATTATACGCGGCACCATGTCCGGACTGTACGGCTCGAACGCCATTGGCGGCGTCATCAACATCATCACCAAGCGCGGCACCAAGCCCAATCAGGCCACAATCACCGCGGCTGGCGGCTATCCGGCCCAGGCCCAGACCAGCGCCACGCTCTCCGGCGTGGCCGGCAAGTTCGACTACGCGCTGAGCGGCGGCATCGATGAGGAAGCCGGGTTCGACTACACGCCAAAGCGCATGAGCGTTTACGCCAACAATCAGGACCCGTACCGCTCCCGGTTGGGGTCCATGCAGCTGGGTTATTCCGTCACGCCGGCGACGCGCGTTTATGTCATTCTACGCGCCCAGGGCACGGATTCCGCCTCGCCGGATCTCGCCTACCCGGTATTCGACGACCCCAATAACTACTTCTACAACAGCAGCTATTTCGGCAAGCTCGGCGTTTCCAGCACGCTGCTCGATGGCCGGCTGCGCACCGATCTCTTCGTCGCCCAGTTGCAGGATCAGCTTCATAACCGCAACCTGCTGGACGCCAACGACCCCAATTTCGCCAGCGCCAACGACATCTACCACGGCTACCGCACGGACACGCAGTGGAACAACACGCTGCGCCTGTCGGATGCGGGGGCGCTCACCCAGTCCTCGCTGCTCTTCGGCACCGAATACAGCAACGATACCGCGCACGAACATGTGGACGAGGACAACGGCGGTTACACGATTTTCGTGCATGCCTCGCAGCATAGCTGGTCCGGGCATATGGGACTGCAGACGACGGTTGCCAACCGCCTCACCCTTACCGGCGCGGTGCGGGATGACACCGTCTCCAGCTTCGGCAACGCCGTCACCTGGCGCGCGGGCGCGGTGCTGGCCGTGCCGGAGATCAACACCACGCTGAAAGGCTCGGTCGGCACCGGCTTCCTCGCCCCATCGTTGTTCGACCTGTATTATGTCGATAATTTCGGCGATAGCGGCAACCCGAATCTGCGCCCGGAATACAGCACCGGCTGGGAGATCGGCCCGCAATTCGACATCCCCGCCTTCGGCCAGGCGGATTTCCTCTCCGTCTCGGCCACGTATTTCTCCACCACCATCCGCGATCTCATCCAGGCCGTGGCCAACGCCAATTATACCTATACGGAGGAGAACGTCTCCCGCGCCAACATCAACGGCGTGGAGACGAATTACGTGCTGAACCCGGCCCCCTGGTTCTCGGCGGAGGTGAACTACACTTATACCCGCGCTATCTCCGGCAGTAACGGACCGGCCCTGCTGCGCCGGCCGCAGAATGCGGGCAGCGCCACCGTCACGGTCAAGCCGCTGCCGGGCCTCTCCATCACGCCGCAGGTGCAATATGTCGGCCGTTTCAACGATTATCTCTACGATAACAGCGGCTTCCTGACCGGCACCGGCAGCGCCGACCCTGGCACCATTGTGAACCTGAACGTGTCCTACAAGTTGAACGACAAATTCACCCTGTTCGCCACGGGCAAGAACATTCTCAACTCCAACTTCGAGGCGGCGAACGGCTTACAGATCCCCGGCGCCTCGCTGCTGATGGGCGTGCGCGCTACCATCGAATAACGCGGGCGCTTGGTGGCGGGGTCAGAACGCCGTCACCAAGCGCAGCTCGAGATTGCGTTCGAGCGGCCCACCATGCGAGGCGACGTCATAGTCGCCGTTCAGCGTGAGCTGCCAGCGCGGTGAGAGATAGGTGGTGAACGTCAACCGCAGCTGGCTCACCTCGGTGCGCAAACGGCTGTCGAGTTTCTCGCCATTGCCCAGTGTATAAACCTGCTTGCCGCCGAGGGATTGGAAAAAGCCGGGCGCGATGGTCGTGTGGGTGGGGGCGTAGAACTGGTATGGCAGGTACACGCGCAGCTCGCCTGTAGGCTGTTCGTGCAGCTTGGCTGGCGTGCTGCTGGCGGGTACGAGCGGCCCCGCGCCTAACATGCTGTTGGCGTAAACGGCGGGGGTGACGAACGCCGAATCGCCATTGTCGGCATAGCCATAGATTTCGCCCCAGACCTCCAGCGCCAGGTTCTGGCCCGCGGGCGTGCCAAACAGCGTCGCGCGGCCCCCGACCTCGCCTTCGAAGGTCCATAGATTTCGCGTATAGTTCAGTGTTGCGTTCTTGTTGTAGTTGCCGATGGGCGGCGAGAGCCAGACGCCGGTAACAAGGTAGTTGCCCTTATCCGCGTTGGCATAAGGGAAGATGAAGGCCCCGAAGTTGGGTTGCGTAAAGCCATTGGTGTGGTCGAGCTTCACCCGGCCGGGCCCGAACGGGCCGGCGGCGGGGATGCCCGCTCCCTGCGGCCCGATGAAGCTCCCATAGGCGTCATATGCCTGCACGCCGGCGATCATGCCGCCAAGCTCGAAGCTGCGGATATAGCGCAGCGCGTGAAAATCGGCGTTGATGCGCGTATTCTGGCCGTAGATCCCCTCATACGGTGTGCCGATGGCTCCGGCATTCACGTAAACGTTATAGTACATAACAATGTTCAAATTTGGCGGCGGGGCGATGGTTTCGCCCGTTAGCGGGTCGGAGGCTCGCGCGGCCTGTCCGGCCAGGCACAACGCTGCAATGGCGCCAAGTTTCACTGCGCGCCGTAACGCCTCCGACATAAGCTTGCCCTTTTTTATGTAGTGAATCCAGACCAGAAGCCGTCCATATGACAAAGAGTAAATGCTGAATTGTCAATAGAACTGACGGAGAAATAACACCCGCATGGGCCGCCGTGCGGGACTATGCAATCGTTGCCTTTTGCCCCCAACCCCTGGTAGCTAGGTGCGTGAAAACAATCCAGAAAATCGCGGCGGGGAGCATTGCGGTCGGTGTCCTGGTCTTCGCCGGCAAGATGCTGGCGGCGAAGGTCAGCGGCAGTACCGCACTGTTTTCCGATGCGCTGGAAGCTCTCGTGAATGTCGCGTCCTCGGCGCTGGCGCTGTATGCGCTGGTCATCGGCGCCAAGCCGGCGGATGAGGTGCATAATTACGGCCATGCCAAGGCCGAGTTGCTGAGCGCCGTCGCCACCGGGGCGATGATCCTGCTCGCCGCGTTGCTCATCTTCCACCGTGCCGTTCTCGCCCTGTGGCACCCGCAGGGCTTGGCGGCGCTGGAGAGCGGGCTGGGGCTGGGCTTGGCACTTAATGCCGGGGCGGGCGTCGTTAATGCTGGCTGGGGCCTGGTGCTGCGGCATTACGGGCGGAAGGGGCGCTCCCCCGCGCTGCTGGCGGATGCCCAGCATCTGTTCAGCGACGTGCTGACCTCGCTGGGCATTGTCGTTGCCCTGCTGGTGGCGGACTGGCTGCACATGCCGCGGCTCGATCCCGTTATCGCGCTGGTCATCGCGGCGCAGATCGCTGTGATGGGCTGGCGTACGGTGATGCGCTCGATCAGCGGATTGCTCGATGAAGCCCCGCCTCCGGCGATTACGGAACGCATCCATCAGTTGGTGCGCGAGCGTGCCAGCGGGGCGATCGAGGCGCATGATCTGCGCATCCGCCAGGCCGGACATGCGAGCTTCCTGGAATTCCATCTCGTCGTGCCCGGTGAGATGACCGTGAACGAATCCCATGCCATCTGCGACCGCATCGAGGCGGCGCTGAAGGCCGAGATGGACGGTGTCATCGTCACCATCCATGTCGAGCCGCCGGAAAAGGCGAAGCACGAGGGCGTGCTGGTGCCTTGAGGCCCATATGACCCGCCCTCCTCAGCGCCAGCGACTTACGCCGGAGATATTGGCGCAGAACACCGCATTGCGCGCGTGGGGCGATTTGCGCTTCGGCCGCCTTAGCCTCCCCTTGTCCTACAATTGGGAGGCGGGGATCGTGGCCACCGGCTTGCACGCGGCCACGGTGGTGCTGATGCTCCTGCTGATCGGGCTGCATATGCCGGAGCCGCCGGATGAGACGGTGATCAGCGTCATGCCCGAAGCGCCGCCGCAAGGCGATGTCCAGCCCCAGGCCGTGCCGCCCGCGCCGCAGCCGCAGGAAGCCACGCCCACGGCCAGCGCCGAGCCTGCGCCGGATGCACCGCTGCCTCTCCCGCCGCCAGTTGCGCCGCCGCGCCCGGTGCCGCCGCGGCCCGCCCGGCCGTTGCAGGCCCATACGCAGGGCAGCCGTGTGGTGGCGCAGCACCGCGGGACGCAGGCCGTGGAGGTCACCCGCCCCGCCGAGCCCGCTTCCGGCAATGAGGTCCCCGACTACAGCATGGCGGCGCGAATTGCAGGCGAGCGGGGCGAGGTGCATTTCGTGGTCGACATCTCGCCCTGGGGTACGGTGCGGAATGTGACCATTACCGGCAGCAGCGGCTATGCCGACCTCGACGACAACGTGCGCATGGCGGCGCTGCGATGGCGTTTCAGGCCTGCGCTGCAAGGCGGCAGGCCTGTGGCCTCCACGCTGAAACTTTGGGTGCGGTTCGAGCCGCAATAAAAAAGGGGCCCCGCTGGGCCCCTTTTTTCGTTATGCCGCGTCGTCCGACCGGCGCTCGGCCTTCTTGCGCTCGTTCGGGTTCAGGTAGCGCTTGCGGATGCGCACCGCACCCGGCGTGACCTCGACCAACTCGTCGTCCTCGATGTACGCGATGGCCTGCTCCAGCGACATCTTGCGGGGCGGCACCAGCAGCAGCGCCTCGTCCTTGCCGGCGGCGCGGATGTTGGTGAGCTTCTTCTCGCGCACCGGGTTCACGTCCAGGTCGTTCTCGCGGCTGTGCTCGCCGAGGATCATGCCCACGTAGACCTTCTCGCCCGGGCTGACGAACAGCGTGCCGCGGTCCTGCAGGGAGAACAGGGAGTACTGCACGGCCTCGCCGTCCTCGGAGGAGATCAGCGCGCCGTTGCGGCGGCCTTCGATCTTGCCCTTCCACGGGCCGTAGCCGGCGAACAGGCGGTTCATCACGCCGGTGCCGCGGGTATCGGTGAGGAACTCGCCATGGTAGCCGATGAGGCCGCGCGAGGGGATCTTGAAGGTGAGGCGCTGCTTGTCACCGCCGGAGGGGCGGATGTCGGAGAGCTCGCCCTTGCGGCGGGACATCTTCTCCACCACCGCGCCGGCATAGGGCTCATCCACGTCGATCAGCACCTCTTCGTACGGCTCCTCGCGCTCGCCGGTCTCCTCGTTGAGGCGCGTCAGCACGCGGGGGCGGCCGATGGTCAACTCGAAGCCCTCGCGGCGCATCGTCTCGATGAGCACGCCGAGCTGGAGTTCGCCGCGGCCGAACACCTCGAAGGCGTCGCTCTCGGTGGAGGCAACCACCTGGATGGCGACGTTGCCTTCGATCTCGCTGAACAGGCGGTCGCGGATCTGGCGGGAGGTCACCTTCTTGCCCTCGCGGCCGCCCAGCGGGCCGTCATTGATGCGGAAGGTCATGGAGAGGGTCGGCGGGTCGATCGGGGTCGCGGGCAGCGGCGCGGTCACTTCCGGCGCGCAGATGGTGTACGGAATGGTGGCATCCGTCAGGCCGGCGACGGCGACGATATCGCCAGCGCTCACCTCGTCCACCGCCACGCGTTCCAGGCCACGGAAGGAGAGCAGCTTGGTCAGGCGGCCGGTTTCCACCACCGAGCCATCCAGGCGCAGCACCTTCACCGGCATGTTCAGCGTGGCGCGGCCCTGCTCGACGCGGCCGGTCAGCACGCGGCCGAGGAAGGTATCGGCCTCCAGGATGGTGGCGACCATGGCGAACGGCGCGTCCACATCCAGGTTCGGGGCCGGCACATGGCTCAGGATCAGGTCGAACAGCGGGGTCAGGCTCTCACGCGGGTCGTCGAGGTTGGCGACAGCCCAGCCCTGGCGGCCGGAGGCGAACAGCATGGGGAAGTCCAGCTGCTCCTCGTTCGCGTCCAGCGAGGCGAACAGGTCGAACATCTCGTTATGCACGTCGTCCGGGCGGGCATCGCCACGGTCGATCTTGTTCACCACCACGATCGGCTTCAGGCCGCGCGCCAGCGCCTTGCCGAGCACGAACTTGGTCTGCGGCAGCACGCCTTCGGCGGCGTCCACCAGAATCACGGCGCCATCCACCATGCTCAGGATACGCTCGACCTCGCCGCCGAAATCGGCGTGGCCGGGGGTGTCGACGATGTTGATGCGCACGTCCTTCCAGACCACCGAGGCGACCTTCGCCAGAATGGTGATGCCGCGCTCCTTTTCCAGGTCGTTGCGGTCGAGCGCACGCTCGGCCACGGCCTGGTGCGCGGCAAACGCGCCGGACTGCTTCAGCAACTGGTCGGTGAGCGTGGTCTTGCCATGGTCAACGTGGGCGATGATGGCAATGTTGCGGATTTTCGGCGCGGACATACAGAAACTACCCAATGGCTAGCCCAAACCGAACCGCGGGGCGTTTGCTCCGTGGCCGGCGTGGGTGGTGAGATTTCCGCCCGGCATAGCGATATTGCGCCGCAAAAGCGAGGGGTAATTGCACATGGGCGCTCTGTGGCGGCGGGCGGGCGATGGTTTTTAGGCTTCGAGGGGATTAAAGCCGCGTCATCTGTGGTAATACGGTGGCGGCTTTACCGGGAGTTGCGGTGCGTAAACTGTTGTTATGCATGGGCGTTGCGGC
>DATIWS010000129.1:0-3003 GCA_035519275.1 Acidocella sp.
GCGAGAATTAGGGCGAGAAGCGTGGACTTCATGTGCCTCGATCCTTTACGCGAGCGCTGCGATCGCGGCTTCGGCGTTGGCCAGGGCGCGGGGCTTGATATCCGGCACGGCCACGCCCTCGGCGCGGACCACGCTGACATCGGTCAGGCCGATGAAGTTGAGAGCGGCGATCAGGTGCGACTCCTGATGCTCGATGGCAGCGCCCGGATTGCCCGGCGTGTACAGCCCGCCGCGCGAGGAGGCGATGATCACCTTCTTGCCCGCTGGCACCAGGCCGACCGGAATGCCGTTCTCGCCGTATCTGAAGGTCTTGCCGGTGACCACGATGCGGTCGATCCAGGCCTTCAACTGGCTGGGGACGCCAAAATTATACATCGGCGCGCCGATGACGATGATGTTGGCGGCGAACAGCGTGTCGAGAAAGGACGCGCCGGTGGCGATGTCGGCCAGAACCGCGGCATCCTCCGGCTGGTGGCCGAACAATGCGCCGATATGCGCAGGCGAGAGATGCTGCACCGGCGCGGTGGCGAGGTCGAGATAGGTCACCTCCAGCTCCGGGTGCAGGGCTTTCTCGCGGGCGACGATGCCTGCGGTGAGCTGGCGGGAGACGGAATTGTCACCCAGAACGGACGAATCGACATGCCAAAGTTTCATCAGGAACACTCCGTGTGAGCGCCGGGGCTGGCGCGGAAGGCACCTAATTAAGGCGACAGAGCCACCCCAAGAAGCCTATATAAAAATATGGATACCATCTGTTTTGGCGATAGGACTACCCCATGCTCGAAGGCGTGACCCTGGACCAGCTGCGCATGTTCATCGCCGCGGCGGAGATGCAGAGCTTTTCCGCCGCCGGGCGGCGCCTGCACCGGGCGCAATCGGTGATCAGCCAGGCCATTGCCAATCTCGAAGCGCAACTCGAGGTTACCCTGTTCACGCGCGGGGGGCGCTATCCGGAACTCACCGAGCAGGGAAAGCTGCTGCTGGCCGATGCCAGGACAGTGACCGGCAGCGTGGCGGCGCTGAAGGCGCGGGCAAAGGGCATGGCGGAAGGGCTGGAGCCGGAACTCTCCGTCGCCATCGACGTGATGTTCCCCATGAACGTGCTCACCCGCGCCGCCGCCGCCTTCGGCGAGCGCTTCCCGGCCACGCCGCTGCGGCTCTATGTGGAGGCCCTGGGCGGCGTGGCCAAGGCGGTGCTGGACCAGCAATGCGGGATCGGCATCATGGGTTCGCTGCCGCTAAGCACGCCGGACCTCGTTACGGAACGGCTGCTCGCGGTGCAGATCAGCTTCTTCGCGGCCCCCGATCACCCGCTCGTCAAGCTGGGCCGCCCGGTCACGGAATGTGACCTCGCCAAGCATGTGCAGCTGGTGCTCACCGACCGCACGGATCTCTCGAAGGGGCGGGAATTCAGCGTGATGTCGCCGCGCAGCTGGCGGCTGGCGGATATGGGGGCGAAGCACGCCTTCCTCCTCGCCGGGCTGGGCTGGGGCGGCATGCCGCTGGAGATGGTGGCGCGGGATCTGCACGAGGGCGCTCTGGTCGAGCTTAAGCTGGTGGACGCGCCTCCCAGGGTACAGATGGCAATGTCTGCCGCCTATCGGGCCGACACCCCGCCGGGACCAGCCGGGCGCTGGTTCGTCGAGCAGTTGAAGCACCATGCCGGGGCGCTGGAGGCCCCGGGCTAAACCTACATCGCGGCAATAGCCGAGCTGTCTAACACATAGGCAGTCAGATAATCCTCGATCTGGCGGACGTCCTCCTCCAGCGCCACGGCGGCGACGTAGCCATCCGGCCGGCCAAGCCAGACCGCACACGGTCTGATCGCCGCACGCAGCGTGGGTTCCAGCAGGCCGGCGAACTCCTGCTGCAACTCCCGCACGGCCGGGCTGGATGCCGCAAACAGCGCGAAGCGGGGCGAATCCCCCGCTCCCAGCGGCGGTTCGTCCGGGCGGGGCGGCAGGCGCTCGCCAGGCGCCGGGCCCGGCAGCCCCCGTTCGTTGGTGCCGTTGATCGGGCTGTTGCGGTAGCTGTGCGAAACCTCCGCCACACGCTCCGCCATGGCCTTGCGCGCCGGCTCCAGGCCGAAGAACACATTGCCGAGCAGGTTGCGGGCGAACTGGATGGTCGGGTTCTTCAGCATCGCCACGGCGGTGGCGCGGCTGAGATTGGAGACGACCATATCCGCCACGGCATGACGCTCGGCATTGTAGCTGTCCAGCAACGCCTCCGCGTTGCCAACGCCACGGTAAACCAGGGCCAGCTTCCAGGACAGGTTGACGGCGTCGTGGATGCCCATGTTCAGCCCCTGCGCGCCAACCGGGTTGTGCAGATGCGCCGCGTCACCGGCCAGGAACACCCTCCCGGCCCGGTAGCTGGACATGTTGCGCTCATGGATGCGGAAGGCGGAGAGCCAGACCGGGTCGGACACGGTGATGTTACCCGGGCCACGCGCATCCACCAGCGCCTGCACCTGCGCCAGCGTCGGCTGTTCCGGGCGCTCGCCCTGCACGTCGTGCAGGTCGGCGATCACGCGGTAATGCCCGGAGGGCAGCGGGAAAATGCCCAGGAACCCGTCCTCGTGCCAGAAGGAGGTCAGCTCCGTTGGCGGCGAGCTGAAGCCGTCCACCCGCACATCGGCCAGCAGCCAGTCGCTCTGCTGCGCGGGGCCTGAGGAAGACAGGCCCAGGCTCCTGCGCACAAAGCTGCCGCCGCCATCGCAGCCGATGAGATACGGGGCTTGGACGGTTTCTTCCTTGCCGTCGGCGTGGCGCAGCGTGGCGGTCACGTAATCCGGGCCATTGATGAAACCGGTGATCTCAGTGCCAAATTCAACCTTCCCGCCAAGCCGGGAGAGCTGCGCAGTGAGGACGCGCTCGGTCTCCGCCTGGGGCAGCATCAGCGCGTAGGGGTGAGTGCTGTCGATGTCCGAAAGCTCAATGCGGCCGATACGTTTGGCGCCCGCCAGCACGTTGACCGCCTCGATCTTCTGCCCCGCCGCCA
>DATIWS010000130.1:0-11770 GCA_035519275.1 Acidocella sp.
AGCGCGGTGGAATGCGCCACATGGCGCTCCTCGAACTCGTCATCGAAGGCGGAAATCGGGATATCCAGCCCCGCGCTGGAGACCAGCCGGTCACCGATGATCGGGTAGGTCTCGCCGTCATGCAGGGAGACGAACTCGTAATCGCGCTCGAAATCCGGGAACGGGAACGCGGCAACCCAGCGCACCAGCCCGACGGCCTGCTCGCGCGCCGCTTCCAGGCTGGGCACATGCGCCGCCAGCTCGGCCTTGGTGGGCAGGCGGTAGAACCCGCCGGGCTTCACGTTGACGGGGTGGATCTCCCGCCCGCCGATGATGCGCATCAGCTCATTGCCGGCTTTTTTCACCGCCAGCCCGGCGCGCACGGCCTCCCCATGCGCCCCAGCCATGGCGATGCCGTCAGGGAAGCCGAGGAAATCCGGCGCGTGCAGCATGACGATATGCAGCGCGTGGCTCTCGATCCACTCGCCGCAATAGATCAGCCGCCTGAGCGCGGCGAGTTGCCCGCCCACCGTGGCGCCGAAGGCGGATTCGATCGCCTGCACCGCGCTCGTCTGGTAGGCAATCGGGCAGATGCCGCAGATGCGCGAGACGATATCCGGCACTTCCATGTGGGAACGCCCGCGCAAAACTGCCTCGAACAGGCGCGGCGGCTCGTAGATGCGCAGCTCGGCGGCGGTGAGCTTGCCGTTTTCGATGCTCAGCGAGAGCGCGCCCTCGCCCTCCACCCGTGTGAGGGTATCGACCTTGATGGTTCTAGTGGTCATGTGCGTCACCCTCTTCCCGGAACGGCCCGGCCCAGGCGTTGAAGCTGCGGAAGGCGCGCTGGATGTCGCGCGGGGTAGCCCCTAGCGCGCCCCATTCATGCGCCAGCGCGGCGGTATTGGGCGTTTCCATGGGCCCGAAACAGCCATAGCAGCCGCGCGCATAGGCCGGGCAGATGGCGCCGCAGCCCGCATGCGTCACCGGGCCCAGGCAAGGCGTGCCCGTCACCATGACACAGACGGTGCCACGCCGCTTGCACTCCACGCACACGCTATGCGCGGCCACGCCCGGCTTGCGCCCGATGAGGAACGCGCTGATGACCTCGACCAGCTGCGCCTTGTTGATCGGGCAGCCGCGCAGCTCAAAATCCACCTTCACATGCGCGGAAATCGGCGTGGAGGTGGCCAGCGTGTCGATATATTGCGGCGAGGCATAGACCGCCGCGATGCATTCCTGCACGTCCCGGAAATTGCGCAGGGCCTGGATGCCCCCCGAAGTGGCGCAGGCCCCGATGGTGACGAGATGGCGCGACTGGCGGCGCACCTCCTGGATGCGTTCGGCGTCGTGCGCGGTGAGGATCGAGCCCTCCACCAGCGACAGGTCATACGGGCCGGGGATGAAGGCGCTGGTGGCCTCGGGGAAGTTCGCGATCTCGACGGCCCCGGCCACCGCCAACAGCTCGTCCTCGCAATCCAGCAGCGAAAGCTGGCAGCCATCGCAGGAGGCGAATTTCCAGACCGCGAGACGGGGGCGGTGCTGCGTGTTCATTGCTCAGATCTCCCTGACGGCGAGCAGATGCGCGATCTGGTCGAGGCGCATCACCGGGCCGTCCTTGCAGATGAAGCCAGGGCCGAACTGGCAATGCCCGCACAGCCCGATGGCGCATTTCATGTTGCGCTCCATAGAGAGATAGATGCGCTCCGCCGGCACGCCCGCGTGCAGCAGCATGTCGGCGGTCACGCGCATCATCACCTCCGGCCCGCAGACCATGGCGATGCTGTTGCCCGGCTCGAAAGCCGCGCGGGGGACGAGCCCCGGCGCCACGCCGACATTGCCGCGCCAGTCCACATCCGCCCGGTCCACTGTCACCAGCACGTCGAGGTCCAGGCGCTGGCGCCAGTCCTTCACCTCCTCGCGGTAAATGATGTCGTTAGGGTTGCGGCTGCCGGTGAGTACCGAGACGCGGCCATAGCGGGCGCGGTCGGCAAGAATGCCGACCACGGCCGGGCGCAGCGGCGCCATGCCCAGCCCGCCGGCGATGATCAGCACGTCCCGCCCCTCGGCCTCGCGCATCGGCCAGCCCGCGCCGAACGGCCCGCGCACGCCGATCTGCGCCCCGATGGCGAGATGGGTGAGTGCGGCGCTGATCGCCCCGACATCGCGGATGGTGTGCAGATAGCCTGGGCTCTCGTTGGCGTGGCCGCTCATGCTGATCGCGGCCTCGCCCACGCCGGGGATGTAGAGCATGTTGAACTGGCCGGGGGTGAACTCCGGCCGCGTGCCGTGCTTCGGCAGCAGCTCGATGGTCACGGTATCGCCCAGGTCACGCCGGACGCTGGCCATACGGTAGAGCGCGGGCAGGAACGGGTCCGGGAGGAGTGCTGTGTCAGTGTCGGGCGTAAACATCGAGCACCTGCAATCTGGTTGCCTGCAGGCGCCGCACCAGCACCGGCAGGAAGCGTTTCATCATCACGTAGCCGAACTCATGGTCGGCCTCGAACATCTCGTTCAGACACACGGCGTCGAACGCCAGGGTGTGCGTGGGTTCCACGGCCCGGGCGTCGAACGACCAGCGGTAGGGCGGCGCCAGCCAGGAAATGCCGACAACGTCGCCGCGCCCGAGGGTGAGGAACACCACGGGCGGGCGGCCCGGGGCGGCGATTTCCAGCGCGACATGGCCCTGGGTGATGACTTGGCACTGCGCGGCGGCCCCGCCCTCGCGGAACAGGTAGGCATCCGCCGGGTAGGCGCGCGGGGTGGCGCAGCCAGCCAGCCGCTCCAGCCATTCGGGCTTCAGCCCGGCGAAGAACGGCAGGGCCCAGGGGTTGTCGTTTGTCATTTGACATCCCCCGCGGCGATGATCGCGGCTTCCACCGTGAGGTCGATGCCCACCGGGCACCAGGTGATGCAGCGCCCGCAGCCGACACAGCCGGACTCGCCGAACTGGTCGATCCAGCTGGCGATCTTGTGTGTCAGCCATTGCCGGTAGCGCGCGGCACCGCTCTGGCGCACCGCGCCGCCATGCACGTAGGAGAAATCCAGCGTGAAGCAGGAATCCCACTGGCGCTCGCGGGCGAAGCCGGTGCCGGTGAGGTCGCTGGTATCGGTAACCGTGGTGCAGAAGCAGGTGGGGCAGACCATGGTGCAGTTGGTGCAGGAGAGGCAGCGTGTGGCGACCTCGTCCCAGCGCGAATGGGTGGGGTTGGCTTGCAGCGCTTCCTTGAGCCCCTTGGTTTCCAGCTTGCGGCCCATCTGCGCCTCGGCCCGGGCCTTGCCCGCCGCCGAAGCGGCCAGATCCGCCCCCTCCGCCGCGCGCCCCGGCAGGGTGGCGAGCAGCGCCGCCCCGGCCGGGCTGCCTGCCTGGACCAGAAAATCGTGCCGGTTGTCGTCGAGCAGTTCGGTCAGCGCGAGGTCGAACCCCGTCTGCACATGCGGGCCGGTGCCCATGGAGGCGCAGAAGCAGGTGGCCCCGGCCTCGGTGCAGTTCACCGCCACGATGAAGGCGTTGCGCCGCCGCGCCGCGTAGCCGGCATCGCGGTAGGCGCCGCCCATGAAGATCCGGTCCTGCTTGGCGATGGCCGCAACCTCGCAGGCGCGCACGCCGAGAAAGGCGTAGCGCTCCCTGCCTGCGCTCTCCTCCGGGGTGATGGTCAGTTCGCCGTCTTCCCGCCGCGCGGTGAACAGCGTCTCCTTCGGCGGGTGCAGAAACTGCTTCCAGCTCTGCGGGCCGACATTGTAGCCGAACAGCGCCGCGTCGTCGCGCCGCTCCACCCGGTAGCGCCCGGCCTCCTGTTTGTCGGTCCAGCCCACGGGCAGGTCCGCAACCTTGGCAACGCGGTCGTAAATAATGGCGCCGTCGCGCAGCACCGGGCCGAGCACGGTGTGCGTCCTGGCAAGGGCGTCGATAAGCACCTGCAACCCCGCGGCGGGGATGACGGCGCGTACTTTGGTCTCACTGGCTTGTTCCGGCATGCCGTCACCTCAGCTCTCACCTTGTGTTGGGGCAGAGTAGGCGACGGCGGCGCTGCGGGAATTGATCGGGATCAAAACCAGCCGGGTGCTTGTCCTGACGCCGCCAGACGGTTAGTGCCTTGGCCGCAGCAGGCACTGGAGCGCGGTTTTCTGGCATGAGCACCACCCGTATCGACCCACGGCTGATGAAGGAAGGCCGCCGCACGCGCGGCGCGTTGCGGGCCAGTATCGGGCTGGGGCTCGTCTCGGGCTGGCTGATCATCGCCCAGGCAGTGCTGCTGGCGCAAGTTGTCACCCGCATCTCCTTCCACCACGCCACTGTGGCCGGGGTGGCGCCGTTCCTCTGGGGTCTGGCCGGGCTGTTCCTCCTGCGCGGCGGGCTCACCTTTGCTGCCGAGATCACCGCCTTCCGGGCCGCCGCGCAGATCAAGACCGGGTTGCGCGCCGAGCTGCTGGCGCGGCTGCTGGCCCGCGGGCCAGTGGGCGCGGCGGATGAGGCGAGCGCCGATCTCGCCGCCACGATGATCGAGGGCATCGAGGCGCTGGAGCCGTATTTCTCGCGCTACATGCCGCAGATGGCGCTATGCGTGGCGGTGCCTCTGGCCATCCTCGCACTGGTGTTCCCGCTGGATTTGTACTCGGGGCTGATCCTGCTCGTCGCCGGGCCGCTGGTGCCGGTGTTCATGGTGTTCGTCGGCTACAAGGCGGAGGCGATCAACCAGCGGCAATGGGAAAAACTGCTGCTGATGAGCACGCATTTTCTCGACATGCTGCAGGGGCTGACGACGCTGAAGCTGTTCGGCCGGGCGCGCGATGAGATCGACATCGTCGCGCGCATCACGGACGATTACCGCCGCACCACCATGGCGGGCTTGCGCGTCGCGTTCCTCACCAGCGCGGTGCTGGAATTTTTCGCCTCGCTCGCCATCGCCCTGGTGGCGGTGCTGTTCGGCGCGCGGCTGATCCATGCGCATATCAATTTCTACCCGGCGTTCCTCGTGCTGCTGCTCGCACCTGAGTATTTCGTGCCGCTGCGCGGGCTCTCGGTGCATTACCATGCCCGCATGACGGCGATTGCCGCGGCGAAGCGGATCTTCGCGCTGCTGGATGCGCCGGTGCCGGAAGCAGGAACCGGCGCGGTGCCGGAGGGGGCTTTGGAAATCGCCTGCGAAGACCTCAGCTTCTGCTATGCCGAAGCGCCGGTGCTGGACGGTCTGGACGCGCTGTTCCCGGCCGGGAAGATCACCGCCATTGTCGGAGAGAGCGGGGCGGGCAAGACCACGCTGGCGCGCACGCTGCTGGGCTTCATCCGCCCGCAGGCGGGGCAGATTCTGGTGAACGGGCAAAATCTGGCGGAGATCGCGCCGGAGGCGTGGTGGCAGGCGCTGGCCTGGGTGCCGCAGAACCCGCGTTTGTTCCATGGCAGTATCGCGGATAATCTGCGCCTCGGCGCGCCGGAGGCCGATGACGCCGCGCTGCGCGAAGCCGCCACGCGGGCCAGGGCGCTGGAGTTCATCGAGACGCTGCCTGGGAAATTTGATGCTGATGTCGGCGAGGCCGGGACAAAACTCTCGGGCGGGCAGATCCAGCGTCTGGCCCTGGCGCGGGCGTACCTGAAGAACCCGCGTTTGCTGATCCTCGACGAGGCCACCGCGAATCTCGACATGGAGAGCGAGCAACTGGTGCTGGATGCCATCGCCGAGGTGGCGCGCGGCCGCACGGTGATCGTCATCGCCCACCGCCTCGCCATGGCGGCGCGGGCGGACCAGGTGCTGGTGCTGAAGGATGGCCGCGTCGCCCAGGCCGGGCCGCCGCAGGCGCTGGCGGCGCTGGAGGGGCCATACCGCGAATTGCTGCGCGCCTATGATGGCGAGGAGGCCGAGCCATGCGTGATCTGATCCGCCTGCACCAACTGTTCAAGCCGCAGCGCGGCTGGATGTTCGGCGGGCTGGCGCTGGCCTGCGTCACCATTCTCGCCAATTTCGGGCTGATGACGCTCTCCGGCTGGTTCCTCGCCGCCACGGCGCTCACCGGCCTTGCCAGCTACGCGGTGCAGAACTCGTTCAACTTCTTCACCCCGGCGGCCATGGTGCGGTTCTTCGCCACGCTGCGCGTGGTCTCGCGCTATACCGAGCGGCTGCTGACGCATGAGGCAACCTTCCGCCTGCTCGCGGATCTGCGCGTCTGGTTCTACACCAAGCTGGAGCCGCTGGCTCCGGCGGCGTTGCAGGGCTACCGCGCCGCCGACCTGCTCTCGCGCATCGTCGCGGATATCGACACGCTGAACCTGTTTTACCTGCGCGTTTATGTGCCGCTGCTCACCGCCGCGCTGACCACGCTGGTGATGGTGCTGTTCTTCGCCATCTTCTCCTGGCCTGCCGCCTTCGTGCTGGCGGCGGGGCTGCTCGCCACCGGGGTGGGCGTGCCGGGCTTCACCGGCTTCGCCGGGCGGGCCGCCGGAGCGGACATGGTGCGGCTGAACGCGGCCTTGCGCGCCGAATACGTGGATGCGGTGCAGGGCATGGGCGAGCTGCTCACCTATGGCGCCGCCCCGGCGTTGCAGGCGCGGGCGGCGGCGTTGCAGGCGGACCTCATCGCGGCGCAAGGGCAAATGGCCAGGGTGACCGGGCTGGGCGCGGCGGCCATCAGCCTCGCCACCAATTTCACCATGCTCGGCGTGGTCATCGCGGGTGGCGCCAAAGTTGCCGCGGCTCACCTGGACCCGGCGGACCTCGCGCTGCTCGCCCTGGGCAGCATGGCAGCGTTCGAGGCGGTGGCCCCGCTGCCTCTGGCGTTCCAGTATCTCGGGCAGATCAGCAGTGCGGCGCGGCGGATTTTCGCGCTGGCGGACACAGCGCCCGCCATTACCCCGCCAGCCGCGCGCGCCCCGGCGCCGCAGGGCTTTGACCTGGAACTGAAGGATGTGTCGCTGCGCTACGCGCCGGACGCGCCCTGGGCGCTGCGCCATTTGAACCTGCGCGTGAGGCAGGGCCAGCGTGTCGGCATCACCGGCGCCACCGGTGCTGGCAAGACCACGCTGATCAACCTTCTGTTGCGTTTCCATGAATTTCAGGAGGGTGAGGCGCGCTTCGGCGGGCATGACCTGCGCGCCTATGGCAGCGAAGACCTTGCCGATCACGTCACCGTGATTTCCCAGCGCAGCTATCTGTTTCACACCAGCATCCGCGACAATCTGCTGCTGGCCAGGGCCGATGCCGACGAGGCTGCGCTGTGGCATGCGCTGGACGTGGCGCAGCTGGCGGACTTTGTGCGCGCACAGAAGGACGGGCTGGATACGCTGGTGGGTGAAGCCGGAATCAAGCTCTCCGGCGGGCAGGCGCGGCGCGTGGCACTGGCGCGCGCGGTGCTGAAGGACTCGCCCTGGCTGGTGCTGGACGAACCAACCGAGGGGCTGGACGCCGCCACGGAGCGTGAATTCTTAGGCGATCTCAAGCCGCTGCTGGCCGGCAGGACCGTGCTCTACATCACCCACCGCCCGGCCGGGCTGGCGCTGATGGACGAGGTGCATGCGCTCAAATCGGGGCAGATTGCCGCTTAAGACACGCCATAACCTGCCTGACTCCGGCTGGTATTGATCTAAATCAACTACACTAGGCGCGAATTGCTTCTATAGCCGATGCGGCTAATAATTAGGCTATTCTAACAGCTGGAGCTCACGGGCATGCCGTTAATCGATCCTAGTGTCGTCGAACTATCACGACTTCAATTCGCGCTAACCGCGCTTTACCACTTCCTTTTCGTGCCGCTCACGCTCGGGATGACGTTCCTCATCGCGGCGATGGAGACGGTGTACGTCATCACCGGCAAAGAGATCTACAAGGAGATGACCCACTTCTGGGCCAAGCTCTTTGGCATCAACTTCGCCATCGGCGTCGCCACCGGCCTGACGATGGAATTCGAGTTCGGCACCAACTGGTCGATGTACTCGCATTTCGTGGGTGACGTGTTCGGCACGCCGCTCGCCATTGAGGGCCTGATGGCCTTCTTCATGGAATCCACCTTCATCGGTCTGATGTTCTTCGGCTGGGACCGCCTGTCCAAGCCGGCGCATCTCGCCGTCACCTACCTCACCGCGCTGGGCTCCAACCTCTCCGCGCTGTGGATTCTGGTGGCAAACGGCTTCATGCAGGACCCGAAGGGCGCGTCCTTCGACCCGATGACGATGCGCATGCAGTTCAACTCCTTCCTGAACCTCGTGTTCAGCGAGGACGCGCAGGCGAAATTCGTGCACACCTCGATCGCGGGCTTCGTGACCGGCGCGCTGTTCGTGATGGGCATTTCGTCCTTCTACATCCTCCGCAACCAGCACAAGGCGCTGGCTGCGCGATCCTTCCGCATGGCGGCGCTGTTCGGCATCATCTCCTCCCTCGCGGTGGTGACCCTGGGCGACGCGCTTGGGCGCCTGGACTACCTGGTGCAGCCGACCAAGATCGCGGCCATCGAGGGGCTGTGGGAAGACTCCAACGCGCACAGCTCCGCCGCTGCCGCGCCCTGGCTGCTCTTCGCCCTGCCGAATGACGCCACCCAGAGCAACTCGGCAGAGATCGCCATTCCTTACGTGCTGGACCCGCTGGTCGCGCACTCGGTGGATACCGTCATCCCCGGCCTGCTGACGCTGGAGAAGCAGGCTGGCCCGCGCATCCTGAACGGCATCAAGGCGATCAACGCGCTCCAGGCCTATGGCCAGAGCCATGACGCCGCCGACCTCGCGGCCTTCCGGGCGAACGAGCAGGACATGGGCTATGGCTTCCTCGCCCAGAAGAACGCGCCGAACCAGGATCTGACCCAGATCACCCCGGCGAACCAGGACGCCATCGTGGCGCAGACCGAGAAGGACACGATCCCGAACGTGTTCGTCACCTTCTGGTCCTTCCGCATCATGATGTTCCTGGGCTTCTACTTCGTCGCCCTGTTCGCCTTCTCGGCCTACTTCAGCCTGCGTAACGAGCTGGAGAAGCACCCGCTGCTGCTGAAGGCCGTGATGTGGTCGATCCCGCTGCCGATCCTGGCCTGCGAGTTCGGCTGGATCACCGCCGAGGCTGGCCGCCAGCCCTGGTCCGTTTTTGGCTTGCTGCCGACCTTCCAGGCCGCCTCCAGCCATCCGGTCGGGTACATGGTGTTCTCGCTCATCGGCTTTGCTGCGCTGTACAGCGCCTTCATCGCCGCCGAGCTGTACCTGATGTTCAAGTTCGCCCGCCTCGGCCCGCAGCACCATGCGGAACCGTCCGTGGGCAGCGGCGCCACGATGTTCGGCAAGCCGCGGCTGGCCGACAAGTCCTGGCACTAACGCCGCACCTCTCAGGAGATTTTTAAATGGAACTCTACATTGTTCTCAAAGTGATCTGGGCGGTGCTCTTAGGGGTGCTTCTCACCGGCCTCGCCGTGATGGTGGGGATGGACATGGGCGTGGGCACGCTGCTGCGCTTCGTCGGCAAGACCGACAAGGAACGCCGCGCGGCGCTGAACATGATCGGCCCGCACTGGGACGGTAACCAGGTGTGGTTCATCCTGGGCGGCGGCGCCATCTTCGCCGCCTTCCCCACCCTGTATGCCACTTCCTTCTCGGTATTCTACGTCGTCATGATCCTGCTGCTGTTCAGCATGATCATGCGCCCCGTGGCCTTCGAGTACCGCTCCAAGGCCGATGGCGGCTCCTGGCGCGGCACGTGGGACTGGGTCTTCCTGATCTCCGGCGCTGTGCCGATGATCGTGTACGGGGCCGCGTTCGGCAACGTGATGGAAGGCGTCGGCTACCATTACAGCTGGACCGGGCAGTATTTTCAGGATGAGTCCTTCCTGAGCTACCTGCTCAACCCGTTCGCGCTGCTGTGCGGCGTGATGTCCCTGGCGCTGTCCATGTATCAGGGCGGCACCATGCTCATGCTGCGCGGCGAGGAGCCGATCTATAGCCGCGCCCGCAAGTTTTCCATCGGCGGCGGCCTGGTGGCGGCACTGCTCTTCATCATCGGCGGCCTCTGGATCGCCCATATGAACGGCTATGCCTTCACCGGCGCGGTGGACCCGAACATGCCTGCCACCCCGCTGAACGGCCAGACCGTGGCCGTGCAGGCCGGGGCCTGGATGAACAACTACCACAGCTACCCCATCCTGTGGGTGCTGCCGGCGCTTGGCCTGGTTGGCATGCTTGGTGGTGTCGTCTTCAACACCGCGCGCTTGCCGGTGGTTGCCTGGTGGTGCGGCGCGGTGGCCTGGATCGGCGTCATCTTCACGGTCGGGGCCAGCATGTTCCCCTTCCTGATGCCGTCCGCGACCAACCCGAACCAGAGCCTGACCGTGTGGAACGCTTCCGGCAGCCAGTATAATCTCGGCTGGATGCTGCTCTTCGCCCTGGTCTTCACCCCAGCCATCATCGCCTACACCTCCTGGTGCTACTACGTGATGCGCGGCAAGGTGAAGGCTGATGCCATCTCCGACAACAGCCACAGCTACTAAGGAGTTTTAGTGATGGGCTCTCTCTTCAAAATGCTCGGGCTGGCGGCGTCTCTCGCGCTGGCTCTGTTGATCGCGGTGGTGGCCGGCGATTACGGCCCCTGGTACTTCGCCTGGCTCGTGGGCACGGTCATGATCGTGCTCATCGCTGGCGCCGGCGCGGTGCTGTTCGACTCGCAGGAAACCAACTCCAACGGAAAGGTGTAACCATGCTTGGCGATCTCGAAGGTTTCATCATCTTTATTCCCTTCATTTATCTCGGCTTCACGGCCGTGGCGTATCTCGCCACCCGCAAGAAGTTCCCGTAAGCGAAGCGGCATAACGCAAACAGCCCGCGGCGGAGCATATCCGCCGCGGGTTTTTTATTGGGCTTGGACGGCAGGCCGCTCAGCCCTGCGCGGCCTTCAACTGGTCGAAGGCTTCCAGCCCCTGCGCCGCGTACATCACCGAAGGCCCGGCGCCCATGTAGATGGCCATGCCCATGGTCTCCAGCACCTCCTCGCGCGTGGCGCCGTGCTTGGCGGCGGCCTCGGCATGGTAGGCGATGCAGGGTTGGCAGCGCGTGGCCACGCCGATCGCCAGAGCGATCAGCTCCTTGGTCTTCTTGTCCAGCGCCGTGCCGCCCATCGCGCCCTGGGCGAGGGCGGAGAAGCCCTTCATCACATCCGGCGCGCCCTGGCGCAGCGCCTTCACCCCGCCGTTCATATTCTCGATCAGTTGCAGCCAGTCTTGCATCATAGTCAGTTATCCTATTGTGGAACGGCTCAGCCGCGTTTGACGGGCAGGCCCGCCTGGGCCCAGGCATTGATGCCCCCGGCCAGATGCCCGGCGATCTTCACCCCGGCCTTGGCGCATTGCCCCGCGGCCATGGCCGAGCGCTTGCCCACGCCGCAATGCAGGACGACATTCCCTTCGGGCAGGGCGGTGGGGTCGAAAGTGGAAAGCGGGTAGCAAACCGCACCGTCGATACGCGCGGCATCATGCTCGGCATGTTCACGCACATCCACCAGGATCACCTCGCCCTTGGCCAGGGCCGCTTCCAGCTCCCTGGGCGTAAACTCGCGAAGATCGGTCTTGTCGCCTGTAGAAAATAGCATTGCAGCTTCCTTTAGTAATCGTTGGCGGGGTTTGGCTCAGCCCGGCACAGGGCCTCGGGCGCGCAGAAGAGTTCAAATAGCGTTTCCAGGATCCGCCGGGCGGGCATGCTGGCGATGCCGTAATAGATCGTCTGCGCCTCCCGCCGCGCGGTCACCAGCCCATCCCGCCGCAGCAGGGCGAGATGCTGGGACACGGTGGAGCTGCGCAGATCCAGAAACGCCGCCAGTTCGCCGACCGAGCGTTCCCC
>DATIWS010000131.1:0-2588 GCA_035519275.1 Acidocella sp.
AAGCAGCTCGGCATCGCCGATCTGCCAGGTGCGGTGTGCCTCGGGCGCATGCAATATCGTCTGCCCGTGGAAGCCGATGACATCCGCCGAGCGCCCGACCATGCTGACAGCGATCGCGTGATCGCGGGTGAGCCGCTCTTCTACCTGCTTCAGGAACGGGTCGTCCGCAGTGAGGGTGGAGGCGAGGTCCAGCAAATGGCGCAGATCGGCGCGTAGGCTGTCCTCGTAACGCAGCATCACCGTCGGGCCGAAATGAGCGATGCGCTCGCCATCCGTCTCGATCCAGGCGGCATCCACGCCATCCAGCGAGGTGCCGGACATAAGGCCGATGGCGCGGAGAAATTTGGCGGACATGGAGATCGTGTTACGGATGCCGGGAGGGACAAGCAAGGTTTGACGATGCCAGAAGTGAGAACGCGTTTGCGCGAGTATGGAAGCGCAGTCTCGGTCATGTCCGCCTATGCCGTGCTGGCAACTGTGTGGGTGATGATTTTCCTCGTGTTCCTGGGGCATATGCTCCCGCGCGTGCGCGACATTCTGCGGCACGCCCCGCTGGCCGACACTCCGCCCTGCGACGGAGTGCAATGCGATTTCTCGGTATTCTGGCCTGCTGGGTTACTGGCGAGTAACGGACAATTCGAGAGGCTATACAATCCGGTGACGTTCGATGTGTTCCGCAAACATATTCTGTTCACCGGAGAGCCGCAGCTAAACTGGTACTACCCGCCGCCAAGTCTTCTGCCGCTCCTGCCGATTTCGCATCTGCCGCTTGGACCGGCCTTCATCGTTTGGTCGCTGGTGCTGCTGCTCCTGGCCGTGGCGGCGTTGCGGATGGCCGGGATCTCCTGGCTTGTCGTGCTGGTGAGCCTGCTAAGCCCGGCGGCACTATGGAATATCGAAATGGGGCAATGGGAGATCTTTTGCGGCGCGGTGTTGATGGCTGGACTACTACTCCAAGTCCGGCGTCCCATGACCGGTGGGCTGTTGCTAAGTCTGATGATTCTCAAACCGCAAGCAGGCGTGCTCATGCCGGTTGCTTTGCTGGCTGGCGGGCGCTGGCGCGCCATAGCCTGGGGGATTGCAGGTGGAACGGTGATATGCCTGCTTGCTACTGTTGTGTTGGGGCCTCAGGTCTGGGCAGCTTGGCATCATTATGGCGAGGAAGTGGCGCACCAAAATCTGATCCAGGGCAATTCTATTGGCCTGGAAGAAAGCGCCTCCGTGTTTTGGGCAATGCGCAACGCCGGGGCAAGCGTGCAAGCCGCCTATGCGGTGCAGGTGCTGGCGGCGCTTACCGCGCTAGCGGCGGTGGCACATGCTTGGCGAGACCAGCGCTTTTCCACGGAGCGGCGTTTGGCGCTCACCGTGGTGGGCGGCGTCCTGGTCACGCCGTATTTGTTCATTGTCGATCTCGTCGCCTACGAGATAGCGTTGGCGTTGTTGGCGGAACGGCGGGGTTGGAGGATCGATCCACTGGACGCGTTCTTTTGGCTTTGGCCCATGCTCAGCCCGGCGATCTACATTTGGAAAGGTTGGCTGCTGACACCTGTGGTAATGGCCGCGTTGTTGTTGCGGCTGTGGGCACCGGTGGCACTGCAGGCGCGGCCTCGTCAGATGCACAAGGAGGCTCGGCTGCGGTGCTGACAAGGCTGGCTGAATATGTGCGTGGTTGACGAGAACCTTCGGTGCCTGGGGGCAATTGCTCGCCTTCTGGGGGGCTTTGGCTTGGTGTGTTCGTCCACTTCATGCTGCCCCGCTTTCGCTACATCACCAACCTGGGCCTGATTGGGACCGACGCGCCTTGCGGCAAGCCGGAATGTGATTTTTTGGTGTTCTGGCGCGCTGGCATGAGTACACGACGCTGTATTCAGCTCATCAGTTCATCCCTGCCGTAAATGCGTTGCTCATTCCGAGCCCGAATAACGAAACCTTCTTCTACCCCACCGCCGATATTGCTGCCGGCCGCCCTGGTTTCGCATTTGCCCTTCGAGCTTGGCTTCTTTCGTATGAACCGGAGTGCAGCTGGCCAGCGCGGTCCAGCTGGCTGTGGCGGCCCTGGTAATGGGCGGGATCGCCGGGCTTTGGGGCCGTGCCGCCATGCCTGTGCTGGATAAGACGGCGCTCACGGCGCTGCTCTCGCTCCTGGCCACGCCCTATGGCTACTCGGACGACATGGTGGCGTCCTTAATCATGCTCGCCGCACTTGCGGAGCGGCGCCAGTGGCGGTTTGGCTTGAGGGAAGTGCTGCTCTGGCTCTGGCCGGGCTTGTGCCCGACCGTCTTAGTCGCCTCCGGCGTACTGTCCACGCCCCTGGCGGTGGGCGTGTGGCAAGGCGCGGCTTTGCGCGCCCGTGCCGCTGTGCTACCGCCCCGGCCCACAGGAGCGTGATGATGGCGAAAAGCGAATTTCTGGCCGAGGCGAAGGCCCGCGGCTTTGTGTTTCAGTGCACCGACGAGGAGGCGCTGGACGCCGCCTGCGCCGCCGGGCCGGTCGCGGGCTATGCCGGGTTCGACCTGACGGCGGACAGCCTGCATGTCGGGCATATGATCCCGATCATGCTGCTGCGCCTGTTTCAGAAGCATGGGCAC
>DATIWS010000132.1:0-3257 GCA_035519275.1 Acidocella sp.
TGCGAAGTTCCGCTAAGGTTGACGTCGATGCGACGGGGCGATCATCAAGCCCCCCGAGATAGGCGGTGGCATGGTCAAAGGCGCGGCGCAGTGCCTCGGATGTCTCGCTCATGAAAACGGCCTTACATCAAACGTTTTGCATCAGAAGACCATGTTCAACGCGATCTGCGGTGCCACGTAAGAACTGGTGTTGTGGCCGGCAAAAGTGAATTGCACGCCGGCGATAACGCCATATTGCCACGACCAGTTATATTCTACCGCCGGCGCAAAGGACCAGCTCTTGCTGCTGCCCGAGCTGAAATTCACATTGTTCCCAAAGGCGTCAGTTCCGCGCACCCTGGAACCGTCGGAATAGCTGTAGACAATGTCCGTCGCGAGCAGCCAGCGCTGATTGATCGCATATTCGGGCGATATACCGGCGGCCCATTGGTCCCCCGGATGCGCCGTGCCGTTGAACCCAGCCCCGGTGCCGTAGACGCTTACGTCCTTGACCGAGGGATGAGTAAGCGGCAGCTGGAACTGCTCCCAGACGCGGATGCGCAGCGGATGGTTGCCCCATGTGTCAAACAGCGACTGCAGGGTGATGCCCTGGCGCAGATTAAAGCTGCCGCCGCCCGCGCCGTCGAGCCCGGTGGCGAGCTGGTCATGCGCGCCGGTGGGGAACTCCATGCCGAGGTCAAAGGTCACGGACGGCGCGCCCGTGACGGTGTTCTGGTCGAGCACCCGGTATTTCAGGTCGACAGGCAGGTCGGCAATCTGCTCGCCGTGCGAGGTCGTCTTGCTGTTCCACGCGTAAGTGCCCACGGGAATCGTCTCAATGCTCAGCCGTTTCGTGATGCTGTATTCGAGCAGCGAAAGCTCCGTGTTGCTCCGGGGATTATTACTCCCTCCGTGGTGGTTTCCCCGTGCGTCATAGGAGCCAGTATTCAGCGTCACGATGTCATAGGGCTCAATCGCCACCAGCCCGGCCACTGGCAATGCCGGCGAGGGCGAGACCAGCGAGCCGGTGAACCATTGGTTGTTCACGGTTTGCTGCTCGATCGATGTCTCGCTGGCCTGCTGCGCGTGCGCCGAAACACACAGGCCAACGCTGAAGAGACCTGTCAGAAGGCTCGCTGTTTTGGGCATAAGTCCCGCACATTTCAAGAACCGGTTCGGTTCTGACGGCGTGTGACGGGCAACGTCCAGCGCATTCCGGGTATCATCGAATCCTGTAGTCGGCATTAACTCTCGTTCCATAGATTTAGCGTAATTTTCGAATCAAAAGATCACTGCGGCGGCGCCTGGGCCGCAGGCCGGCCGGATTTTGCCAGTCGCCGGATCGAGCGATCACGCTCTCTTGCGATGCCCGTGAACCACAGGCGCAGGCGTGCGGATCTGCCCGCGCAGGAGAGCGCTTTTCAGGCGGTCTCCCGCGCGGGGTGCGATTAATTGATGTTTTCCATGCGCACCATCATCTCCGCGGTCTCTTCCGCAGGCAGCGCGGAGCGCATGGCGAACGCGATAACGATCAGGCTCCAGATCGCAACCAGGACCACGCCCGGCCAGAATCCGAGTACGCCAAAGCCGCCCCCGACATTGCCGAGCGCGGATATCACCCACATGCCCCCAAACCAGGGCAGCAGCCAGGCGATATAGCGCCAACCGAACTCCGACGCCGGCTGTTTCGTGATGAGATGGTAATAGCCCGCATACAGCACGAACCCCACGGCAATGATGGCGAACAGGACCGTGGTGGTCATGAAGCCGGTCCAGTAGATGATCCAATTGCTGCAGATGAAGGCGAGCGGCGCGAGATAGCTAGCACCTTTCAGGCGAAATGGCCGGTGCAGCGCGGGCTGGCTGCGGCGCAGAACCAGCAGCACAATCGGCCCCAGCCCGTAGGTCAGCACCGTAACGGACGTGATATAGCCCACCATCAGCTGCCATGCCGGAAACGGCAGCAGGAACAGGACGCCGACACCCCACATTACCAGCACCGCGAGCCAGGGCGCTTTCGCCTTGTTGAGCGCCATCAATCCGCGCGGGCCGGCCTTCGTCTCGCCCAGGGCGAAAAGGATCCGCGCGCCGCCGGTCAGGTACATCAACCCGGTGCCGCCCGGCGAAATATAGGCGTCCACATAGAGCAGCGTCGCCATCCAGCCGATGCCTAGCGTCGCGGCAAGGCCGGCAAACGGTCCAGCTTGGCCCGTGAAGCTCAGATGATTCCAGCCATTTGCCAAGTCAGACGGGCGCAGCGCCATCAGGAACGCCACCTGCAGCAGAACATAAACGACCGCCGCAACCAGCACCGAGCCGATCACCGCCAGGGGGATATTGCGGCTCGGGTTGGAGGTTTCACCGCCGAGATCGATGGCCGTGCGGAAACCGAGAAAGCTGAAGATGACGCCCGCCGTTGGCAATGCGGTGAAGACGCCCGAGAACTCGTAGGTGCCCGGAGCCGCGGCCCCGACATTCCAGTGCGTGCTGGTGCAGATGAGCACGATAACAGTCAGCAGCGGTACCGCGATCTTCCATATGGTAATAGCGGCGTTGAAACGCAGCAATAGACGTACCGCGAGCAGATTCAGGAACGCGAACAACGCCAGGAGTAGTGCGCAAACGATGAAGCCGGTTGTTGTCAGCAGGCCATTGCTATGCGGTTGGATGAAATACGGCAGGTAGTTGTTGGCGTAAGTGACGACGGCCTCGCCTTCAACCGCCGGAACGGGGACGTAGGCTAGGAACAGCATCCAGCCCCAGATGCGTCCGAGCCCTTCACCGTGGCTCGCGTGGCTCATATGCACCAGCGCGCCGCTGCGCGGAAACAGCGCCGCCAGCTCGGCGAAGCATAGCGCGATCAACATAATGATCACAGCGCCGACCACCCAGCTCCAGATGCTCAGCGGGCCGGCGATACGTGCTGCGTGGTAGGCGCCAAACAGCCAGCCCGACCCGATGATGCTGGTGGTGCTGGCAAACAGCAGGCTAATAAAGCGGACGTCGCGCTTGAGCGTGCCGGACGCATTTGGCCTGACAGATTGTCCCATAATTTTCTCCTTATATTTTTGCTTGGTTAACCCGACCGCTCGATGGCCTGGGGGCATAAAGTGACGCCATTGATTTCTCATCTGCAGAGTGCGGGGGGCAATGCACTGAGTGGTGCCCAGCCGATCGGCTGGGGAACGGAGAAGGCTCCGCGTCAGGATGGAGGGCTGCGCAATGACCGCGCTGGAGAGCCTGCATAACGCAACCTCCAACCTGTCGCGGGCGCGTTC
>DATIWS010000133.1:0-5276 GCA_035519275.1 Acidocella sp.
CGTTCCGGCTTCCGAGATCGAGATCCACGGCTTTGGCGAGACGCATCTGCTGGTGCCGACCGGCCCGAACGTGCGCGAGCCGCAGAACCGCCGCGTCGAGATCGTGATGCACTGATCGCTTCGGCCTCGTCGCCAAAAGCAGACCCCGGCGGGAAACCGCCGGGGTTTTTTCGTGCCCGCAAAAACAAAAAACCCGCCAACATGGGCGGGTATGGGCGGGTCAAAATGTCGGGGGAAACTCCTGGGGCGAACGACGGGGATCGAACCCGCGACAACCGGTACCACAAACCGGCGCTCTACCAACTGAGCTACGTCCGCCATCCAGGGTGCGGCGTCGTAACGCGGTCAGGCCAATGCAGTCAATGGCCTTGATGCCACCCAGCCTTCCAAACGGTGCAATGCCGCCTCCAGAACCGCGTTTTGCTTGCAAAAGGCGAACCGGGCGTAGTGCCGGGGCGGGTTGTCCACATAGAAGGCGGAGACGGGAATCGCCGTCACCCCGGCCTGTTCGGTGATCGTACGGCAGAAGGCCACGTCATCCCCGGTAAAGCCCAGGCCGGAGAAGTCGGCGGTGATGAAATAGCTGCCCTGGGCGGGCAGGGTGCCGAACCCCAGGCGCCGCAGCCCATTCTCAAGCAGGTCCCGCTTGGCCTGCAGCTCATCGGCCAGGCTGGTGAAATATTCATCCGGCTTGCCCAGTCCGTAGGCCACGGCGCGCTGCAGATTGGGGGCGGTGGTGAAGGTGAGGTTCTGGTGCGCCTTGGCCACCAGCGAGATCAGCGCCGCCGGGCCGGAGACGTACCCCACCTTCCAGCCGGTGAGGGAGAAGGTCTTGCCCGCGCTGCCGATGCGCACACAGCGCTCGGCCATGCCCGGCAGGGTCATCAGCGGGATATGCTTTGCGCCCTTGAAGACCAGATGCTCATACACCTCGTCGCACACGGCGTAGGCATCGTGCTCGCGCAGCAGCCCGGCGATGAACGCCAGCTCCTCCGGCGTGAACACCTTGCCGGTCGGGTTCATCGGCGAGTTCAGCAGCAGCAGCTTGGTCTTCGGCCCAAAGGCGGCGGCCAGCTCGGCGCGGGGCAGCTCCCAGCGCGGCGGCTCCAGCCGTACCAGGCGGGCGGTGGCGCCCAGCAGCTTCACCACCGGCAGGTAGGTGTCGTAGAGCGGCTCGATCAGCACCACCTCATCCCCGGGGTTGAGCAGCGCCATCAGGCTGGCGGTGATCGCCTCCGTGGCCCCGGAGGTAACGCAGACACCCGTATCGGCATCGATCGCCAGCCCATAGAACCGGGCATTCGCCGCCGCCACGGCCTGGCGCAGCTCGGGCGTGCCGGTGAGCGGGGGGTATTGGTTGCGGCCATCCAGCAGCGCATCCGCCGCGGCCCGCACCACATCGGCCGGGCCTTCCGTGTCGGGGAAGCCCTGGCCGAGATTGATGGCGCCGTGCCGCACGGACAGCGCCGACATGACGGTGAAGATGGTGGTGCCCGTCTGGGCCAGGAGCGTGTTGGCGGGTTTCACTGGGTCAATTCCTTACTTGGAGGCTAGACTAACCTGCTCAACCACAAGGCGGCAAGTTCGCTCAAATTTTAGGCAAAAATCGCCATCCCTTGGGGCAGGGACGGTGGATTTGTTTTTGTTAAACTAGCTGCAATCCCGGTTTTGGGCCGTAAACGGGTTGGCACGAACCGTGCTATATCAGCCTCGCCAGCCCAGTGGTTGGTGCGCAGTCGCGCTGTCGCAGGAAACACAGAGGAGGACGCGGGCCTTGCGGCCCGGCGTGGACCAGATGAAGAAGATCGAAGCGATCATCAAGCCGTTCAAGCTCGACGAGGTGAAGGAAGCGCTGCACGAAGTCGGGCTGCAAGGCATTACCGTTGTCGAGGCCAAAGGCTTTGGCCGCCAGAAGGGGCATACCGAGCTCTATCGCGGCGCCGAATACGTCGTGGATTTTCTGCCGAAGGTGAAGATCGAGGTCATCTGTGAGGATGGCGTGGTCGAGCGCGCGGTCGAGGCGATCATGAATGCGGCCCGGACCGGCCGGATCGGCGACGGCAAGATCTTCATCTCCACGGTCGAGGAAGTGATCCGCATCCGCACCGGCGAGAAAGGCGAGGCCGCGGTCTAAGCTGCCATTGTCGCCGCGGTCGTGCATGGTTAACATGCTGGTGCTGCGCGTGAACTGGGCGGGAGGCGCATGGTGTGCCCCCGCGGGCTTGGCGGGTAACATTTTACAAAACGAGGACAATACATGGCTAAGAAGGCCGAGGGCGACGACGCCGTCGCGAAGGTTCTTAATCTGATCAAGGAGAACGGGGTCGAATACGTCGATCTGCGGTTCACTGATCCGAAGGGCAAATGGCAGCACACTGCCCAGCATGTCTCCACCATCGACGAAGGCACGCTGAAGGACGGCTTCATGTTTGACGGCTCCTCCATCGCCGGCTGGAAGGCGATCAACGAGTCCGACATGATCCTGCAGCCGGACCTGGAGTCCGCCGTGATGGACCCGTTCTCGGCCAAGCCGAGCCTGATCCTCTTCTGCGACATCATCGAGCCTGCCACCGGCCAGGGCTATGCGCGCGACCCGCGCTCCACCGCGAAGAAGGCTGAGGCCTACCTGAAGTCCACCGGCATCGGCGACACCGCCTTCATCGGCGCCGAAGCTGAGTTCTTCATCTTCGACTCCGTGAAGTTCGGCACCGGCGGCAATTTCGGCACCTACCAGCTGGACTCCATTGAGGGCCCCGGCTCCTCCCTGAAGGACTACCCGGAAGGCAATATGGGCCATCGCCCGGCCGTCAAGGGCGGCTACTTCCCGGTTCCTCCCGTGGATGGCGACGCCGACCTGCGCGCCGAAATGCTCTCCGCCATGGGCGAGATGGGCCTGCCGATCGAGAAGCACCACCACGAGGTGGCGCAGAGCCAGCACGAGCTTGGGACCCGGTTCAACCCGCTGACCAAGATGGCCGACCAGATGCAGATCTATAAGTACTGCGTCCACAACGTCGCCCACTCCTACGGCAAGACCGCGACCTTCATGCCGAAGCCGATCTACGGCGATAACGGCTCGGGCATGCACACGCACGCCTCGATCTGGAAGAACGGCAAGCCGCTCTTCGCCGGCAATGGCTATGCAGACCTGTCCGAGCTGTGCCTGTACTTCATCGGCGGTGTGATCAAGCACGCGAAGGCGATCAACGCGTTCTCGAACCCCTCCACCAACTCGTACAAGCGTCTGATCCCGGGCTTCGAGGCGCCGGTGCTGCTGGCCTACTCCGCCCGCAACCGCTCGGCCTCCTGCCGTATCCCGTACACCACCAGCCCGAAGGCCAAGCGCGTCGAAGTCCGCTTCCCCGATCCGACCTGCAACCCGTATTTGTCCTTCTCCGCGCTGCTGATGGCGGGTATCGACGGCATCAAGAACAAGATCCACCCGGGCGACCCGATGGACAAGGATCTGTACGAGCTGCCGCCGGAAGAGCTGAAGGGCATCCCGACCGTTTGCGGCTCGCTGCGCGAGGCGCTGCAGGCGCTGGAAGCCGACCACGAGTTCCTGCTGCAGGGCGATGTGTTCACCAAGGAGCAGATCGACTCCTACATGGAGATCAAGTGGAAGGAAGTGTACCGCTTCGAGCACACCCCGCACCCGGTCGAGTTCGAGATGTACTACTCCGCCTAACAGCGGTTCATGCCGCGAGCGGGGGCCTTCGGGTCCCCGTTTCGCGTCTGGCGCCCCCCGGCTTCCGGCCGAAAAAATACCTTGCCGTTCCGGCGGGGAAAGCGTACATAACGGCCAACAAATACCCGCTTTCTCGCAGGGTGGCCCTAAACAGGCCGCCTTTTTTATTGGATTTTTACTGCTTGTCCGACAACCGTCCAATCCATACCGGCCTCGAGGGCCGCATTGCCGACATCATCGCCGAGCCGTTGGAAGCCCAGGGCTATGAACTGGTGCGCGTGCAGGTGATGGGCACCGAAACCCCGACCGTGCAGATCATGGCCGACCGCGCCGACGGCGCCTCCTTCACCATCGAGGATTGCGAGGCCGTCAGCCATCTGCTCTCCGCAGTGATGGACGTGGAAGACCCGATCGACTCCGCGTGGACGCTGGAGGTTTCCTCCGCCGGGATCGACCGCCCGTTGACCCGCACCAAGGATTTCAACCGCTATGCCGGGTTCGATGCGCGCATCGAGCTGAACTTTCCCGGCCCCGGCAATCGCAAGCGCTTCACCGGCAAGCTGGTGGACGCCGACGCCGAGACCGTGCGGCTGAAGCTGGAGAAGGACGAGATCGTCGAACTCCGCCGCGCCGATATTCGCAAGGCCAAGCTCGTGCTGACCGACGCGCTGATCGCCTTCACAACCCAACCTACAGCGACCAACTAGAGGATTCTCATGGATACCGCAGTTAACCGCCCGGAATTGCTGCTTGTCGCCGATGCCGTGGCCCGCGAGAAGATGATCGACCGCGAGGAAGTGCTGGAGGCGATGGAGCAGGCGATTCAGAAAGCCGGCCGCGCCAAGTATGGGCATGAGAAGGATATTCGCGCCGTCATCGACCGCAAGAGCGGCGAGGTCCGCCTCTCCCGCTGGACCGAAATCGTCGAGGCTGTGGATAACGAGGAGACGCAGATCCCCGTCGCCATCGCCAAGAAGTTCGCGCCGGAGAAGGAAGTCGGCGATTTCATCGTGGACCCGCTGCCGCCGATCGATTTCGGCCGTATCGCCGCGCAGACCGCCAAGCAGGTGATTGTGCAGCGCGTGCGCGAGTATGAGCGCGCCAAGCAGTTCAACGAATACAAGGACCGCGTCGGCGAGATCATCAATGGCGTGGTCAAGCGCACCGAGTACGGCAACCTGATGGTTGATCTCGGCCGCGCCGAGGCGCTGCTGCGCCGCGACGAGTGCATCCCGCGCGAGAACCTGAAGAATGGCGACCGCGTGCGCGCCTACATCTACGACGTGCGCGAGGAGCCGCGTGGCCCGCAGATTTTCCTCTCCCGCACCCATCCCGGCTTCCTGGCCAAGCTGTTCGCTCAGGAAGTGCCCGAGATCTACGACGGTATCATCGAGATCAAGGCCGTGGCCCGCGACCCGGGCTCGCGCGCCAAGATGGCGGTGATCTCGCGCGATAGTTCGATCGACCCGGTCGGCGCCTGCGTCGGCATGCGCGGCTCGCGCGTGCAGGCGGTGGTGGCCGAGCTGCAGGGCGAGAAGATCGACATCATCCCCTGGTCGCCCAACGTCGCCACCTTCGTCGTGAACGC
>DATIWS010000134.1:0-4357 GCA_035519275.1 Acidocella sp.
TACCGCATCGTGGCGGCGCTGGGCCTGCTGGCCGCCATGGGGAAGCCGAAAACCACGCGGATTTTGCTGGCGCTGGCGGGGCTGGTGATGCTGGGCGATGTCGGCATCGCGTTTTTGCACGTGGGGGTGGAGTTCAACTGGTGGAACTCGCCGCTGCCGGAATGCAACGGCGCGCTGGTGCCGGGGCAGGAGCTGCCGCTCACCCCCGCCACGCCGTGCGACCGGCCTGTTTACCTGATCCCGGGCCTGCCTGTTTCCATGGCGATGATGGATCTGTGCGCAGCACTGGTGTTTGCCATGGCGCTGCTGGCCTATGTGGCGCAGAGGAGGAGGGTGTTCCGATGAGCGATGATGTGAAGAAGTTCATTCGCGTGGACCATGCCGGCGAGTACGGCGCGGCGCGGATCTATGCCGGGCAGCTCGCCGTGCTGGGCCGGGGGAAGCACGGGCCGCAGCTTGAGCATATGAAAGCGCAGGAGCAGGTCCATCTCGACACCTTCGCCGAGATGATCGCGCGCCGGCGCGTGCGCCCCACCGCGATGTTGCCGTTCTGGCATGTGGCGGGCTTTGCCCTGGGCGCGGTGACGGCGGCCATCGGGCCCGAGGCCGCCATGGCCTGCACCGTGGCGGTGGAGGAGACCATCGACGCGCATTACGCCGCGCAGCGCGACAAGCTCGGCGAGGATGAGGCGGATCTGCGCGACACCATCGAGATCTTCCGGCTGGAGGAGGTCGAGCACCGCGATATCGGCCTGGAAAACGGGGCCGAGCAGGCGCCGGCCTACAAGCTGCTCTCCGGGCTCATCCGGCTGGGCTGCAAGGCGGCCATCCGCCTGAGCGAGGTGGTGTAGGGCGCTCTGGCGTCATTCACCGCCTTCGAGCGTGCCGACATGGTGCTGCACGTAAAGCTCCACCCCAAGCTTGCCGACCAGGTCGATCTGGGTTTCCAGGAAGTCGATATGCCCTTCCTCGTCATGGGTCAGCTTCTCGAAGAGGTCGCGCGTGACGTGGTCCTTCACCGAATGGCAATATGCGGCGGCCTCCGTGTAGTACGCCTGGGACTCCATCTCCGCGGCTAGGTCGTTCTTCAGGATATCCGGGACGGTCGTGCCGATACGCAGCTTCTCCAGTGTCTGCATGTTCGGGTTCCCTTCCAGGAAGAGTGTTCGCGCGATCAGCAGATCGGCGTGCACCATCTCCTCAATGGATTCCGCCCGCCATTTCTTGGCGAGGTCCTTGATGCCCCAATTCTCCAGCAGCCGGTAATGGAGCCAGTATTGATTGATGGCCGTAAGCTCCATGCGCAGGCCCTCGTTGAGATACTCGATGACTTTAGGATCGCCCCTCATAGCCTTTTCTCCCGCAGGCATATTGGTGGACCAAGTAATCTTGGGATTGGGTGGGGCATTGTCAAATAAGCCGGGGGGCGGCGCGGGTTCATGGCAGCGTTTCGCATTTGCCGTGGCAAGAGCTGGTAGCCGGCTTGTCCTTTCGCGGCGTTGCGGCATAGGTGAAGCCGATGTCCGCCACTACCGCCTCTCTTGCGCATGACGGTCTAGCCCCGGGGGGGCGCCAGCGCGCCATGTTCGGCGTGGCGCTGGCGGTGCTGCTCTCGGTGCTGGATTATGCGGTGGTGAATGTCGCGCTGCCGCGCATCGCGGTGAGCATCCATTGCACGGACTCCGCCGCGATCTGGGTGATCAACGCCTATCAGCTCATCACCGTGATCGCGCTGTTGCCGGTGGCAGCACTTGGCGACAGGCTGGGCCATGCGCGCCTGTGCCGGGTGGGGTTGGCGCTGTTTGTCATCGCGTCGGTGTTTTGCGCCATCTCGCGCAACCTGCCGGAGCTGGCGGCGGCGCGGGCGCTGCAAGGGCTGGGTGCTGCGTGCATCCTGGGCGTGAACGCGGCGCTGATCCGCTATATCTACCCGGCGAAGATACTGGGGCAGGGCATCGCGCTGAATGGGCTCGTCATCGGGCTTGGCGTGGCGCTGGGGCCGACCATCGCCGCCGCGGTGTTGTCGGTTGCCACCTGGCAATGGATTTTCCTCATCAACCTGCCGCTCGGCGGTGCCGCGTTCTATTTCGCGCTTACCGCGCTGCCGAACACGCCGCGCATCCCCGGCGGGTTCGACTATGCCAGCACCGTGCTGCTGGCTTTGGCGTTTGGCGGGCTCATCATCGGCGGTGACCGCTTCGCGCATGAGAGCAGCCTGGGAGTGACGCTGGCGCTGCTGGCCATGGGCACGGCGAGCCTGGGCGTGCTGGTGCTGCGCCAGTTCGGGCGGAGCGACCCGCTGCTGCCGGTGGACCTGCTGGCGCGCGGCGGGTTCAGCACGGCCTTCCTCACCGGCTTCATCGCCTTCATCGCCTCCAACTTCTTCATCATCCCGATGCCGTTCACGCTGATGAACGCGCTGCATCGCGGCCCGGTGGCGACGGGCCTGCTCATCACCCCCTGGCCGCTGGCGATTATTGCGGTGGCGCCGGTGGTCGGGCGGCTGGCGGACCGCTACCCGGCGGTGATCCTCTCCACCATCGGGCTCGCCATCACCGGCACCGGGTTCCTGCTGCTGCGGCTGATGCCGCCTGATCCGTCAAACTTCGACATCGCCTGGCGCATCTTCATCGCCGGGGCGGGGTTCGGGCTGTTCCAGCCGCCGAACAACAAGGCGATGATCGGCACCGCGCCGAAGCGCCGCATCGGCGGGGCGAGCGGCATGCTCTCGGTCGCGCGGCTGCTGGGGCAGACGGTGGGCGGCATGCTGGTGGCGCTCACGCTGGGGCTGGTGCGCGACGCGCCGGATCAGGCCTGCCTCGATTTCGCCGCTGGGACGGCCTATCTTGCTGCCATGATTAGTTTTAGCCGGGTGTTTGTCAGGGATGGGTGAGGGGCGGGTTACGACCCAAGGCGGGCATAGGCCGGCCCGCGAGGTGATCTCAGGAGCGGCCGTTCAGCCTAGCCCAGTGCCAACAGAAACGCGCCCGTGCCGGTCGTTCAATCGACTATCGCAACTCCTTGAAGGCAGATATCGCAACAGATTGCCGGCCCAACACGAGCAGCTGTCGGGTCTCTCAATAGTGCCGAGTAGAGGCGGATGTTTGCGCTCACGGCGCTAATGGACACCTCGCCGCTGGCCGTGCCAAAACATGTGCTATGCTCAAAGCTCACCTCGATGCGGTTGAACAGCATTTACTCGCAATCTCTCGCGTTCCCGCTAACGCCGGTCACACCTTGCACCGAGGGACACCGCGTGAAGCGTTCATCAAAGAGTTCCTTGTCGGTCACCTTAGCGCGAGGCTGGCAGTGGGTACCGGCGAAATCATTGATGCACAGTCGGTGCCCAGGCAGTCCCGCAATCAGTACGATATAATCATCTACAAGGCGGATTATCCGCGTATAGACCTAGGAGGGGGCATCAACGCCTTCCTAGCCGAGAGTGTGGTCGCCACCATCGAAGTTAAGTCGCTTCTGACGCAGCAAGAACTAGACACTGCCGTTCAAAACGCATCAAACGCCAAGAAGCTGAAGCGCAATTTAATTACATCATTCACCAGCGGGTATGTGCCGCCGGGCATCCTATCCTATATCATCGCATACGACGGGCCGGTAAACGCCACGACTGTTCAGAACTGGCTGGTTCAGGCAGAAGCCCGCCAGGGCCTCAATCAGCAAATGTTGCCACCTACTTTGCAAGAGCGGCTCTCCATCCTGAGCGAGAGTGTTGACGGGGTCTTCTGCTTAGGCCGACATAGCGTGATCTTTGACACTGCTCCTACTAATCCTATCACGGACGTAGTCCGAGCCAGCAATCCTCAATCGAAGCGTTGGCTGGCTCAAAACCAGAGCGGTAACCTGCTCACATTATTCCTTCTGCTGACCCAGGCGGGCGCTAACGTGGTGGGCCAATGGCCAGACCTGATCTCGTACGTGCAGAACGTACAACTGACGAGCATAGACTTCATGCCGTGACAACGAACGGTCCGGCCGAAACTCCGCAACGGTTGGAGAACAGTCTATGGGCTATACATAAAGCAAATGTTCGCTTTCCGATGCCCGAATCTGCCTTTCCATTATCGGCCCTCACGCCCCTGAGCCGAATGTCCGATTTCGTGGCCGATTGCTTAACAGCAGACCGACAGCTTCCCCCCCCAACCACGCCATCCCCAAAAACCGCGATTTTCTAAACCCGCGCTTTGGTCTAGAATTTGCTCATGAACGAGATACGGCCGGTCGGACAAGGCTTGGGGAAACTGGAAACACTGGCGCAGATCGAGCGCAAGCTGGTCTGGCTGGCCTCGTGGATGATCCACCACGCCAACCATATCCGCCCCAACCCCGAGGGGCTGAAGGT
>DATIWS010000135.1:0-10443 GCA_035519275.1 Acidocella sp.
CGGTACTAGTCCGCTGGTGGGAAGGCGAGGCCCGAGCCGGGATCGACGAAGATGAGATTGTCCTTCACCTCCTTCACCCCCGGGGCGTTCTCGGCGATCACGATCACCGCCTGACGCTCCTCGTCGGAGAAGATCGTGCCGTCCAGTATCACCACCTTGCCCTGCACGGTCACGCGCAGGCCGGATTTCGGCGCCCAGCGGGCCTTTTCCAGCTCGGCCTTGATATAAGCGCTGATCGCCTCATCAGTGCATTCGACCGGGGTTTCGATCAGCTTGCGCGCCAGCACGCGCAGCAGGTCCGAGCGGCTGATCACGCCCACAAGATGGTTATCCTGCAGCACCGGCAGGCGCTTGATATGCTTGCGGATCATGAGCTGCGCCACCTCGTCGAGCGGCGTGTCGGGCGCCACGAACACGGGGCTGTGCGTCATCACCCCGCTGACATGGCGGGCATGGGTGGCCACATAGTCGGAGGCGACGACGGCCGGCATGAGCATGGATTTAAGCCACCCCGCCTGCTTGCCATCGGTACCGATCTCGGCGCGGCGCATCAGGTCGCCCTCGGTGACGATGCCGACCAGCGCACCCGCATCATCCACCACCGGCAGGCCGCTGACGCGATTCGCCAGCATGATTCGGGCGGCATCCGCGACCGTGGTGCTGGGCAGCACGGAGACGGCGTTGCGGCTCATCAGCTCCGAGACTTTCATGGAATCCTCCTTGGAAACTATAATTGTTTCCTTGCGCTAAAACGGCGCCCGCACCTTGACGCAGGTCAAACGGCGGCTTCAGCGATGTCGGAAAGCGCCTGCGGACGGAGGAGCACGATCTCGTGAATGTTGGGGATGTCGATCAGCCCGTCGCGCTTGAGCTGAGAGAGCGAGCGCGACACGGTCTCGATCGTCAGGCCGAGATAGTCGGCCAGATCCGTGCGCGAGAGCGGCAGCGGGAGGGACACATTCGGCTTCGGCAGCATGCCGGAGGCGCAGATTTCCAGCCGCTCGGCCCAGGAGAGCAGGAAGCTGGCGATGCGCTCGATGGCGGTCTTGCGCCCGAGCAGCAGCATCTGTTGCTGGGAGAGCACCAGCTCGTGCATCGCCACGTCGAGCAGCTTGCGCTCCAGCACCGGGAATTCCTCGAAGACCGAGGCCATGGCGCTGCGGGTGAAGCGGCAGAGCTTCACCGGTTCCATCGTCTCGGCGGAGAACATGTTCTTGCTTGTCGCGGCGAGGCCGAGAAAATGCCCCGGCCCGGCAAAACCGGTGATCTGGCGGCGGCCATCGGGCAGGCTCTTGAACAGGCGCACATTGCCGGAATTGACGTTGTAGAAATACAGTGACGGTTCGCCTTCCTCGATGAACACGGTGTTGGCCTGCAGCGAGATGTGCTGCGCCGCACGGGCCAGGAAGCTCACCTCGGCATTGGAGAGCGCATCGCACAGACCGTGATGGCGGGCGCCGCAATCATCACAACTAGAGGCTGTCGTTCGGGTGGCCAGATTGATGGCTACCGGGCGCCGGAAATCCGTGATCTTGTTCAGAGACGTCATGCCGTGTGTCTAACAACTATATCGCCGTTGATCCATATCAAAGGCCACGTTGCTGATATGGCTTAATTGGAGCTTTCCCCGGCCAGGTCCAGACCGCGAGTCCCGCGACGGCCAGAACTCCCGTGGCGAGGAGGCTGCCCTCCGGCCCGGTAGCGCCGCCCGAGAGCCAGGAAGCTCCCACAGGTGAAAGTTGCAGCAGGGTGAAGGCGCAGGCTTGGCCGCTGTCATGCGCGCCGAAGATGAAATTCTCCGCATAATCCCACCCGCCATGGAAGCCGATGCTCCACCACAGCGAGCCTGTGCGCCAGATACCAAGGGCGAAAACCGCACCGCCCAGCGCGGCGTTGAGCACGCCGGGCAGGCCTTCTCCGCTGTCGGTGTAATGCATCACGCCGAAGAGCAGGCTGGTGAACCCGAGTGCCAGCCAGAACCCGCCGCCACGGGCCAGGGTTTGCAGCAAATAGCCGCGGAAGGTGAATTCCTCGGCAAAGCCGATGAGCAGGCTGGCACCCGCCCAGGCCAACCCATATTCTGGCAGCTGGGTCACGGGCAGCCCGCCCCACCCTGCCCGCGCATGGCCAGAGAGCACAAGCAGCAGGACGAGCACGCCGAGCGCCGCCATGCCACCCGCGAAGCCCGTGGCGCAGCGGCCCAGGCGGCGGGCGTCCGCCAGCCCGCAGGAAGCAAGTTCTCGCCCCTCCAGCCGGACCATGACGAAGCTGGCCAGCAGGGCCGGAAGCAGCAGCAACACCTCGTTGGCTACGAAAAACCAAGGGGTGAGCGCGCTGGCGGGTGTCAGGCGCGGCAGTGGCAAGCGTGCGGCGAGCAGCGCCAGGGCAAAGGTAAAGGCGACGAGCAACGTCAGGAACATCGCCACCCGCCAGCCGGCGCGCACACCACCCGGGCCGCGCCACCAATCTGGCGCGTCGTTCCCCTGTTCCAGCCAACCCCGCATACCGGACTGAGCTCTACTCTTCGATTGGCGCTATCATCGAGACATTGTGCGCCTCGGGGCCGAACAGCATCAGCAGGATCAGCAGCACGGCGACGCCGCCACCTACCATTGACAGCGCATAGCCGTAATCACCGCCATGCTGGGTGGCAATGGCCACCTGCAGCGGCGCGTTGACCGAGGCGATGAAGTTGCCGAGCTGATACACGAAGCCCGGGAAGGTGCCGCGGATTTCCGCCGGGGACAGCTCATTGAGATGCGCCGGCACCACGCCCCAGGCACCCTGCACGCCCATCTGCATAAACAAGGCGGCTACGGCGATGGTGGCGAAATCTGTAGCATGCGACCAGGGGTACAAGGCCGCCAGCGAGAGCAGGCAGGCTGCGATGATGGCGTAACGGCGGCCAATCCTCTGGCTGAGAATACCGAATAGGAGGCCACCAAGAATGGCGCCGACGTTGAAGATCAACCCGACATTGGCAATCTGTGTATGGGTGAAATGCAGTTGCTCGGCGAGAAACGCCTTCTGGTAGATATCCTGCGTACCGTGTGAGAAGAAGTTGAACGCGGCCATCATGATAACGCCGTAGATGGCGAGCTTGGCGTTCTTGGCCAGCACCTGGCGAATGGAGACCTTTGGCCCGGCTTGGAGCTTGGTGAAGGCCGGGCTCTCATGCACGCTGTGGCTGATGAAGAACACCAACACGGCGGGCGCGGCACCGACGAAGAACATCCCGCGCCAGCCCAGCGCCTTGTCGCCGAAATCGAACAGCAGCGTGGCAAGCATAAAGCCGGTCGGGTAGCCCGTCTGCAGCAGGCCGGAGACCCAGCCACGCCAACGCTCGGGGATGCTCTCCATGACGAGCGAGGAGCCAATGCCCCATTCCCCGCCCATGGCGATGCCGAACAGCGTGCGGATCACCAGGAAAGAAGTGAAGGACCAGGCGAATCCGCTCGCCGCCTCGAAGAAGGAGTAGAGCAGGATCACCAGCATCAGTATCGGCTTGCGGCCATAGCGGTCGGCCAGGCGGCCGAAGATGAAGGCGCCGACCGCGCGGGTGGCGAGCGTGAGGGTGATGGCTACGGTGATGGAGGTGAGCGAGACGCCGAAAGTTTTGGCAACTTCGTCGAAGGTAAGGATAAGGATGAAGAAGTCGAACGCATCGAGCGCCCAACCGAAATAGGCGGCGATAACGGCGTTGCGTGCGCGCGCGAAATCCGTGGCAATTGTCCCGGCCATTCAACTCTCCCAGCGGGTTGCGCGCCGCTATGGCGCGGCGGTGTTATGCTGGAAAGCCGGATAAAGCAGCGGCGCGGCAAGCGCAACAGCGCCCCAGGCGTTCCGAAACCTCTGATTTTTCAGGGAGAAAGATGGTCGGAGTGAGAGGATTCGAACCTCCGGCCCCTGCGTTCCGAACACAGTACTCTAACCAGGCTGAGCTACACTCCGTGCGGCGAGCCTATAGCCGAACGTGTACAGGTTCCGCAAGATGCCTTGGCAAATTAACTGCCACGAAATCGTCACAAGGCGCATTTTCGCGAAGAATCAATAGGTCCTAGCCAGCAGCGAATGTCCCATGATAACTATTGCGCATGTGCATGAAGTGTGACTCGAATCGGCGCAATTTTATGGCGCTCGCCCTTGGCGGACTCGCCGCGGGAATCGCTGCGCCGCGCCGTGCCTGCGCGGTTCTGCCGGAAAAGCCGCTGATCATGCTCGACCCCGGTCATGGCGGGCACGACCCCGGCGCGATCGCCCCGGACGGGATGTTCGAGAAGCATATCACCCTTGCAACCGGGCTCGATTTGCGCCGCGCCTTGTTGAGGACCGGGCGGTACCGCGTGGCCATGACCCGCTCGCAGGACGTGTTCGTAACCCTGGAAGGCCGCGTGGCGGCGGCCGTGAAGACCAAGGCCAGCCTGTTCCTGGCCCTGCACTGCGACCATCTGCCCGACCCGAACATGCGCGGCGCCTCGGTGTTCACGCTGTCGGACAATGCGTCGGACGCACTGGCCGCCAGCATCGCCAATGACGAAAACAACAGCGACAACACGCCCGGGCAGATCACCGGCGTGTCGCCGCAGGTGGCGAGCATCCTCGCGAGCCTGGAAACGCGCGCCACCAAGATCGGCTCGCAAAGCCTGGCGCAGGATATCCAAGAGAGCTTTCAGGGCATCGTGCCGCTGCTGCCCGATCCGCATCGCAGCGCCAATTTCGCCGTGCTGCGTGACCCCTCCACCCCGGCCACGCTGCTGGAGATGGGCTGCCTCACCAACAAGCTGGACGAAAAACGGCTGCGCGACCCCAAGCAGCGCAAGCTGCTGACTGATCGCCTCACCCAGGCGATCGATCGGTACTTCGCCGATTACGCCGGACGCCGCCTCGCCGGTTGAGACGGATTGCGGCATTTTTATTCCCCGCATCCTCGCAGCCATGAAAACCCGGTGCTAATACCGCTGGCATGTCCGACCCGAGAGACCCGTTTTCCGCCGGCGAACGCCTGGCCCCTCCCCGCCGCGAAGCTGCCCAGCAGCCCCGTGGGCCACGGCCGCCCCGCGGCCCCCGCAAGCGCGGCCTGATCGGCACGGTGTTCAGCTTTCTCGTCTCCGGGCTGTACCGGGTGGTCTTCCTTGGCATCGTCCTCGCGCTGATCGGCGGCGTCGTCGCTTTCCTGGCCTTTTCCGCCGGGCTGCCGAGCATCGACAGCCTGAAGACCTACAAACCGCCCTTGGAGAGCCGCGTCTTCGCCAGCGATTTCCAGCTGGTCTCGGAGCTTGGCAGCCAGCACAGCGTGTATGTCACCTACGACCAGATCCCGCCGATGGTGTCGCAGGCCTTCATCTCGGCTGAGGATAAACTGTTCTGGGTCGAGCCGGGTGTGAACCCAGCCGCCATGTTGCGCGCCGCCGTCACCGACATCACCCTGATCGGCTCCGGCCGGCGCCCCATCGGCGCCTCGACCATCACCCAGCAGGTGGTGAAGAACATGCTGTTGGACAACCACATCACCTTCGGCACGAAGATAAAGGAGGCGCTGCTGGCCATGCGCGTCTCCCAGGCGATGAGCAAGCAGCAGGTGCTGACCCTGTATCTCAACGAGGTCGATCTCGGGCACAACTCCTTCGGCATCGCCGCCGCGGCCATGACGTATTTCGACAAGCCGCTAAGCCAGCTCGATATCGCCCAGGCGGCGACCCTCGCGGCCCTGCCCAAGGCGCCGACCAATTACGACCCCTTCCTGCACCCGGCTGACTCCCTGCAGCGGCGCAACTTCATCATCAGCCGCATGCTGGACGATGGCGCCATCACCCAGGCCCAGGCCGATGCCGCCACCGCCGAACCGCTGCTGCCGCGCGCGGCCGCGGCCACCCAGGGCGTGGTGAATGGCGGCTATTTCGCCGATGCGGTGAAGGCGCAGCTGGTCCAGAAATTCGGCGCGGACACGGTGAACACAGGCGGCCTCGTCGTGCATACCAGCCTGGACCCGAAGCTCCAGCAGGCGGCGACCGACGCGGTGCGTGATGGTCTGGAGCAGTACGACCATAATTACGCCGGATGGCATGGCCTCGTGGCGCATGTGGCCGACTCGGACCTGGCCACAAACTGGCAGAAGGACCTGGCCAAGCAGGCCAACCCGCCGGGCATGCGGCAACGCTGGCGCCTCGGCATCGTGCTCGAGGCCGGCGGGCCGAGCGCCAAGATCGGCTTCATTGACCCAGCCTCCGGCAACCCGCAAACCGGCGAGCTGCCGCTGGCCGATATGCGCTGGGCGCGCCCGCCGGTGAACGGCGGGCTGGGGCCGCGTCCCTCCTCCGTATCGGACGTGCTGCACCAGGGTGACGTCGTCATGGTCTCTGACGGCACCAGGCTGGCCCTGGAGCAGATCCCGAAGATCCAGGGCGCGCTGATCTCCATGGACCCGGCAACAGGCCGCGTGCTTGCCATGGTCGGCGGCTGGAGCCACAGCATCAGTCCCTTCAACCGTGTGACGCAGGCGCAGCGCCAGCCCGGCTCCTCGGTGAAGCCTCTAGTCTATCTCACCGCCATGGAACAGGGCGTGCAGCCGGACGCGCCGGTGCTGGACGCGCCCTTCGTGCAGACGCTGCCTGACGGTAGCGTGTACCGCCCGGGCAATTACGAGGACACCTTCCAGGGGCCGGTGCCTATCTTCCACGCGTTGGAGGAGTCACTCAATCTCGCCACGCTGCATCTGGCGCGGCAGGTCGGGCTGAAGAACGTCGGCACGACGTTCCAGAATTTCGGCATCGTGGACCAGATGCCGCCCTACTACCCCTCGGCCATCGGCGCCATCGACACCACGCTGTGGAAGATGGCCACCGCCTATGCCGCGCTGGACCAGTACGGGCGGCAGGTGACGCCGAGCCTGATCGACAGCGTGACCAACCCGGACGGCACTGTGCTGTACCAATCCCCCAGCCAGGTCTGCGATAACTGTGTCAACAACGCCGACCCCGGCCAGATGCCGCAGCTCGACCTCTCCGGCCAGCAGGTGGCGGACCCGGATTCTGCGTACCAGATGATCACCATGATGAAGGGCGTGGTGCAGCGCGGCACCGGCGCACCGGCTGTCGTTGGCATCTCCCAGCCGGTGGCCGGCAAGACCGGCACCACCAATAACTTTAACGACGCCTGGTTCATCGGCTTCACGCCGGGCATCGTCACCGGCTGCTGGATCGGCTTCGACACCCCTGCCAGCCTGGGCAAGGACCAGACCGGCGGCAATGTCTGCGGTCCGATCTGGAACGAGTACATGAAGGTGGCGCTGGCAGGTCAGCCGAACCTGGACTTCGCAGCACCCCAGGGGATGACTTTGCAGCAGGCGGCCGAGCCGAACGGCGCCATGGTGTCGGAAGCCTTCAAGACGGGCCAGACGCCGGGCGCCCAGTCGCAGAACGCACTACTCGGCGGGGCGGATAATGGCGGCTCCGGCGGCATGCCCGGCGCCACGGCTCCTGGCCAGCCCACAACGCCTTCGAACATCGACAACTCCCTGGGCGGACTCTACTAACACGTTGGTTTTACGAGAATATTTGACGCGGTTGGGGCCATACTCCATCCGCGTTTCTTGTATGCCAATTATATATTGATATTCTCTATCGTTATAGTGTATTTACGGCACTCTTTGGTGGAGCTAGGGTGCAAACATGGACGACAACCTGATCAGTCACTTCCGGCGCGGCGCGGATGATCGGTGGGTGTGCAAATTCGCGCTTCAGCTCTGCACGCGCGATGGCAGACTCCAGAGCTTCAGGGTTGGGCAGACCGTCCAACCCGGCGAATACAGCTATGACGGCGAGGATCTGGCGGCTGAGCTGGAGCGGATCTCGCTCACCCGTAGCTGGCGCCCGCCCAACCCGCCGCGGATGCTGCCTTACCTGATCTGACATCCACGGGGGCATGGCGCGCACATGCCCCCTATTCTTTTCGGGCGGCAAACCCTATATCGGGCGCCATGTCCGCTGAATCCGACCAATTGAATGAGCAGATCGGCCGCTCGGTCTCCCTGCTGAGGAGGCATCTTTGACTGGGATGCCGCTGTTATCAAACTCGAAGAGCTGAACCACCGCGCCGAGGACCCTAATCTCTGGAACGATGCCGACGCCGCGCAGGCCGTGATGCGCGAGCGCAACCGAATCGCCTCCATGGTCGAGGGGGTGTGCGCCATCGAAGCCGAAACCAGGGATACGCTGGAGCTGATCGAACTCGCGGAAGCCGAGGGCGACGAGGCGATGGTGCGCGACGGTATCGCCACACTGGAGCGCCTGGCCGAAGGCGTAAAGCAGAAGGAAATCGAATCCCTGCTCTCCGGCGAGGCCGATAGCCGCGACGCGTTCATGGAAATCAACGCCGGCGCCGGCGGTACCGAGGCGCAGGACTGGGCGCAGATGCTGGCGCGCATGTATATGCGCTGGGCCGAGCGCAAGGGCTTCAAGGTGGAAGTCCTGGACGAATCCGAGGGCGAGCAGGCGGGCATCAAGTCCATGAGCCTGCAGATCACCGGCCCCAACGCCTATGGCTGGCTGAAGACCGAGGCCGGGGTGCACCGCCTCGTGCGCATCTCCCCCTTCGACGCCAATGCGCGCCGCCAGACGAGCTTCGCCTCCGTGTGGGTGTATCCGGTGGTCGATGACAGCATCGAGATCGAGATCAACCCCGCCGACCTGAAGGTGGACACGTTCCGCGCCTCCGGGGCCGGTGGCCAGCACGTGAACAAGACCGAGTCCGCCATTCGCATCACCCACGTGCCAACCGGCATCATCGTGGCCTGCCAGACGGACCGCTCCCAGCACCGCAACCGCGCCACGGCCATGAACATGCTGAAGGCGCGCATGTACGAGCAGGAACTGCAGAAGCGCGAAGCCGCCTCCGCCGCGACGGAAGCCGCGAAAACCGAGATCGGCTGGGGCCACCAGATCCGCTCCTACGTGCTGGCGCCTTACCAGCTGGTGAAGGATCTGCGGACCAGCTACGAGAGCGGCAACCCCGCCGCCGTGCTGGATGGCGCGCTGGACCCGTTCATGGCGGCGTCGCTGGCTGGCCGCGTGGGCGCGACACGCTCCGAAGCCTCGGCGATGGCGGAGTAGGCCAGAGTCACGAAAACACCCGCGCCCCCGGCGGCGCGGAAAATTCGTGACATTTGCTGAAACTCCTGCTTGTCTCCCCCGGAATAATCCGGCCCCGCCAGCAAACAAAACGGTACAAAACGCCGGATGTTTTGGGGATGAGACATGCGCGATCATGCGAAACGGGTAATCCACCCCTGGCCCTTGCGGGTGATGCATTGGCTCAACGCCCTGGCCATCATCGTGATGATCGGCAGCGGGTGGCAGATCTACGACGCCTCACCTCTGTTCGGTTTCACCTTCCCGCGCAGTATCACCATCGGGCAGTGGCTGGCGGCAGCCATCGCCTGGCATCTCGCCTTCATGTGGCTGCTGGTGGGCAACGGCGTCGCCTATGTGGTGTGGAGCCTCGCCTCCGGCCATTACCGTAAGCTGCTGCCCATCCGCCCGCGCGAGGTGTGGCGGGATTTCACCGCCGCGCTCACCTTCCGGCTGAAACACGAAACCGGCATCTATAACGCGGTGCAGAGGCTGCTCTACGTTGGCGTGCTGCTGGCCGGGCTGGTCGCCGTCATCTCCGGCCTCGCCATCTGGAAGCCGGTGCAACTCTGGTTTTTCTGTGATCTCTGCGGCGGGTATTTCGCCGCGCGCTATGTGCATTTCTTCGCCATGAGTGCGATCGTGGCGTTTTTCGCCGTGCATCTCCTGCTTGTCGCCATGGTGCCGAAAGCGCTGCCGCCGATGATCACCGGAGGGCGCCAGCCATGACCAGCCGCCGCAAACTTCTGCTGCGCGCCGTGGCGCTGGGGCTGATCTCGCCGCTGGAGGCCTGCAACTACGAGGACCCGCAGCACCCGGACCTCGCGGATGATTTCCTGCACATGATGTCCGCCTGGAACGACCGCGTGCAGGCGGCATTGTTCAACCCGCATACGCTCGCACCCACCTTCCGGCCGGACCAGATCACCCGCCCACCGCGCTTCAACGCGTATTACGACATCTCCCAGGTGCCGATGATCGACCCGGCCACCTACAAGCTGGAGCTGGGCGGGCAGATTTCGGACAAGACGCCCTGGACCCTGGCGCAGCTCAATGCTCTCCCACAGGAAGGGCAGATCACGCGGCTTACCTGTGTGGAGGGCTGGCGCGTCATCGGCCAATGGGCCGGCGTGCCGCTCGGGCAGTTCCTGCGCCGCGTGGGGGCGGACACCACCTGCCGCTATGTCTCCTTCCGCTGCGCCGACGGGTATTATTCCTCCATCGACATGCCCTCCGCCCTGCACCAGCAGACGATTCTGGCGCTGCAATTCCTCGGGCAGCCGCTCACCCCGCCTTTCGGCGCGCCAATGCGGCTGCG
>DATIWS010000136.1:0-3543 GCA_035519275.1 Acidocella sp.
GAAAATCCGGCACTGTTCGGCATCCCACTGCCCCGTTACCAGATTCATCAGCGAGGTGCGCGACGCGGTGGTGGCATCGGTGGCGAACACGCCGGTCAGGCGGTCGAGGAAAAACGCATCCGTGGTGCCGAGGCGCAGCCGCCCGGCGGCCAGGGCCGCGCGGGCTTCTGGAACCTCCCGCAAAATCCAGGCGAGTTTGCTGGCGGAGAAATATGCGTCCAGCAGCAGCCCGGCGCGCGCCAGGGTCTCCACCTCCGCCCCTGTGGCGCGCAAAGCCTCTATGTCCGCAGCGGTGCGGTTATCCTGCCACACGATCACCGGGCTCAGCGCCTCGCCCGTCACCTTGTCCCACGCGAGGCAGCTTTCCCCCTGGTTGGCGATGCCGATGGCCTCGGCATCCCCCGCCGCCTGCAAGCACGCGCGGATATTGCCGAGCAGCTCCTCCGGGTCGTGCTCCACCCATCCGGCATAAGGGTGATGCTGCGCGTGGCGCACGGCATGGACGATGCGCGCCTGCCCGTCCTCCAGCCGCAGGGCGCGCGTGCTCGTCGTGCCCTGGTCGATGGCGATGACGCTCACGAGACGATTTCCACTAGGAGCTGCTTGGCCTCGCGCAGCGGCTTCATGTCGCCCAGATCCAGCAGGATGCGCCGCTCCGGCCGCGTGGAGATGCGCCGCTTGTACAGCACGGCCTCGTCCGAACTCACGCGCAGCTGGCCGGAGATGGGCGCGGCCACCCGCAACTGCAGCTGGCCGCGCAGCGGCGTCACCCGGGCCAGGCGCTGCGGCACCACGAACTTCACCCCATCGCCCGCGACCAGGGTGATGCTGTCTTCGGCGGATGGCAGCCCGCCGGCCAGATCATCGGCAATATACTCGGCGATCTCCGCGCCCTCGCGGAAGCTCCACCCGGCGGTCTCGATGGGGCGCAGCAGATTCCCGGCGGCGAAATAAGCGCTGTCCGAGCAGCGGCCATACTGGTCCACCACCGGGCCGCCGCTGTAGCTGTCCACGTCCAGATGGCTGAGGCGCGCCAGACTCGCCTCTGGCAGGAACTGCCCTGTCAGCAGCACGCCATCGCAGGCGATCTCCTGGCCATCGCGCAGGCGCACCGCCTCCACCCGCGCGCCGCCGATAATTTCATCAATGCCATTGTTGAAATAGGTGGGGATGCGCAGCAGTTTCGGGAACAGCCCAAGCGGCCAGCGCGCCACGGGGCGGTCGCCAGACTCCACCACCGCCACCGGGTGGATGCCATGTCTGCGGCAGGTGGCGAGCGCGGACAGCCCCACCAGCTCCGTCCCCACCACCACGGGGCTTGTGAAGGGGGTGAGGCCGTGCAGATGCACATAAGCCTGCAGCGCGCCCGTGTTCAGCACGCCGAGCGGCCGGTCCCCGCCGAGCAGCCGGGCAGAGCGCGGAGCCTCCCGCGCGCCGGTTGCCAGCAGCACGCGCAGGGCATCGATTGTCGTCCGTCCCTCTGGTGTCGCCACCTCCAGTTCCCCATCCGGCTTCAGCGCCGTGACGGAGTGCCGCAGCAGAATCTCCACGTCCGCGGCTTCCGCCTCCATGGCGAGGCGGCGCGCATAGGACGGCCCGGTGAGGAACCGCCCGAACTCATGCACGCCGAAAGGCGGATGCCCGCAATGCCGGGGCACGCCGCCGAGCACGCTTTCGCGCTCCAGTATCGCCACGCGCTCCACGCCGCGCGCCTTCAGCGTCAGCGCCGCGGCGATGCCTGCCGGTCCGCCGCCGATGATCGCCACGTCAAACATGCGGGGCCTTCATGGCCAGCGGATTGGCGAACCGTCCCGCCGTCATCTCCGCCAGCCGGGCATTGCAGTAGAACCCCTGGCAGCGTCCCATCCCGGCCCGGGTGCGTCGCTTCAGCCCGCCGTAATCCTGCGCAGGCAATGGCCCTGTCAGCGCGGCTTCGATCTCGCGTTGCGTCACCATCTCGCAGTGGCAGATGATTTCGCCATGGCCCGGGCTCTGCCAGTCCCGCGTGCAGTGTTCCGCCAGCACCGGCGCCTGTGGCCAGGCCGGATCGGCCAGCCTTTCATGCGGCTTCGCGTAAAGGCTCCAGGCATGTTGCGCGAGCCCGAGCGCGGCTGTCAGCCCGGTGGAGCGTATGCCGCCCAGCACGATGTAGTTGCGCTCCGCCTCGTGCCGGACGCGGTATTCCTTGCGCTCGGTGGCCGGGCGGATGCCGGCATACACCGCCGTCACCCCCATGCCCTCCAGCGCCGGGACCAGCTCCACCGCCTTGTCCACCAGCATGCGCAAAGTCGCCTCATCCACGGCGGCGCGGTTGCGCGAGTCCTGTTCCTCCGCCGTCGGCCCGACCAGTAGATTGCCGAACGCCGTGGGCGTGACGACGATCCCCTTGGTCCGCTCTGTAGGTACTGGCAGCAGGATTGTTCGTAGAAGCTTCGCCGCCGCCTTGTCGAACACCACGAACTGCCCCTTGCGCGGCTTGATGGTGAATGTCTCCGCGCCGGTCAGGCGCTGGTCCAGAACATCGCCATACAGCCCGGCGCAGTTGATCACCGTGCCGCATTCCACCGGGCCGATGTTGGTTCCCAGCCGCCAGGCGCCATCGGCGAAGTGCCCCGAGAGCACCACCGTGTTCCGGCGCACCTCGCCGCCATTCGCCAGGGCCTGGAGCGCATAGGCCAGGGGCGCGCTCCATGGGTCGATGACGTGCTCGCGCGGCACCAGCACCCCGCCGAGCACGTGCGGCGAGAGCTGTGGCTCCCGCGCCAGCACTCCCGCTCCCGTCAACAGCCGAGCATCGGCGACGCCGTTGGCGTGCGCCGTCGCCAAAATGCCGGGCAGCTTGGCGAGTTCCTCCTCGTTCCATGCCGCGACGATCGCGCCGGTTTCCAGCACCGGCAACCGCAGCCGCTCGCGGATCTCCATGTATTCCGCGTAGCCCGCCTGCATGCAGGCCAGCTCCAGGCTGCCCGGCGGCGCATCGAACCCCGTATGCAGGATCGCGCTATTACCCTTGCTGGCGCCGGAGAGGATGTCCGCACCCTTCTCCAGCAGCAGCACCTTCGCGCCTTCCAGCACGAAGCGCCGCGCCACCGCGCAGCCGACAACGCCGCCGCCCACAACCACTACGTCGTACATGGCGCCGAGGGTCATCCCGCCATGCCGTGCTGTCAACATCCGGTCCCCCATAGCCAAAACCATCCGCGCAATTATATTGCGTGCTACCAGAGCTATATATTGGGATTATATGCAGACCGAGACCGAAGCGCTCAGCCTTGACGAGATTGACCGGAAAATCATCGCCGAACTCCAAGCGGATGGCCGAATCACGAATGTGGAGCTGGCGCGCCGTGCGGGCATCTCCCCGCCGCCCTGCCTGCGCCGCGTGCGCCGGCTGGAGGAGGCCGGCTACATCCAGGGCTATCACGCGCAGACTGACGCGCAGAAGCTCGGCTGGCAGATCTCGTTCTTCGTCATCGTCGGGCTGGAGAGCCAGAAGCACTCGGTGCTTGAGGCGTTCGAGACGCTGGTCGCCACTTGGCCCGA
>DATIWS010000137.1:0-2397 GCA_035519275.1 Acidocella sp.
GCCGAACTGGCCGGGGACGGGGTGACGGATGTGGCGATGGAGGCCTCCAGCCATGGGCTGGAGCAGAGCCGGCTGGACGGGCTGCGCTTCGCCGCCGCTGGGTTCACCAACCTCACGCGCGACCATCTCGACTACCATGGCACTATGGAGGCCTATGCCGAGGCCAAGTTCCGGCTGTTCTCGACGTTGCTGAAGCGGGGTGCCGCGGCGCGGGCGATGGCGGATCTGGAGCCCGGCGTGCTGGCCCGGCTGCGCGCCATCGCCGCCGAGAAAGGGCTTGAGTTCGAGACTGTTGCGGTGGAGCGCGTGGTGCCGCGGCCGGAAGGGCAGGAGGTGATCTGCGATGGGCGGCGCGTGGAGTTGCATCTGCCAGGAAGGTTCCAGGCAGATAACGCGATGCTGGCGGCGAGCCTCGCTGAGGCGATGGGGGTGGAAGAGGCCTTCGACCTGGTGCCGCAGTTGCACGGCGTGCGCGGGCGGCTGGAGCGTGCGCTGGTGTTGCCGAACGGCGCCGCTGCCTACGTGGATTACGCGCACACGCCGGATGCCATTGCCCGCGTGCTGAGCGCGCTGCGCCCGCATGCCATGGGGCGGCTGCATATCGTATTCGGCGCCGGGGGCGACCGGGACGCGGGCAAGCGCCCGCTGATGGGCGAGGCGGCGGCGAAGGGCGCGGATGTGTGCATCGTGACCGACGACAACCCGCGCTCCGAGGACCCGGCGGCGATCCGCGCCGCGATTCTGGCGGCCTGCCCGGGGGCGCGGGAGATTGGCGACCGCCGCGCCGCCATCGCCGCAGCACTTGAGGGCCTCGCCCCCGGCGATGTGCTGGTGGTGGCGGGCAAGGGGCATGAGCAGGGGCAGATCGTGAAGGGCGAGGTTATCCCGTTCGACGACGCCGCCGTGATCCGCGAGCTGGGAGGCGCAGCGTGAGCCTCTGGACAGCCGCCGAGCTGGGTGCCGTGTTTGGCGTGGAGCGGGGCTGGGATGTGACCGGCATCAGCATCGACACGCGCACCTTGCAGCCGGGCGATCTGTTCGTGGCGCTTGCCGGCGAGCGGGACGGGCATGATTTCGTGGAGACGGCCTTTTCCAAGGGCGCGGCGGCGGCGCTGGTCTCGCGCCCCATGGAGGGCAACACCATCCTGGTGGACGACACGCTGAAGGCGCTGGAACGGCTGGGCGCGGCCTCCCGGGCGCGGACGGGCGCGAAGATCGTGGCGGTGACAGGCAGCGTCGGCAAGACCACGACCAAGGAGATGCTGCGCCGGACCCTGAGCGCCTTCGGCGCCGTGCATGTGGCCGAGGCCAGCTTCAACAACCATATCGGCGTGCCGCTGACCCTGGCGCGGATGCCGCGCGGCGTGGATTTCGGGGTGTTCGAAATCGGCATGAACCACCCCGGCGAGATTGCGCCGCTGGTGGCGCTGGTGCGCCCGCATGTCGCGGTGGTGACCTGCGTGGACAGGGCGCATCTCGGGCTGATGGGCTCGGAAGAGGCGATTGCGCGGGAGAAGGCCGCGATCTATGCCGAGCTGGAGCCGGGCGGTACGGCGGTGATTCCCGGCGATTCGGCCTTTGTTCAGTTGTTGCGCGAATCGGTGCCAAAAGGGCGGCAGGCGGTTGTCTGTGGCCGGGAAGCCCGTCTGCTGAACGTGAAAGCAGGGGCGGAAAGCTCTGATATTGATGCCGAAATTTACGGCACGCCGGTGCGATTCACGCTCCTGGCGCCGGGGCTGCATATGGCCCGCAACGCTATCGCCGTGCTGGCCGCCGCCGTGGCGCTGGGGCTGGATGCGCAGCAGGCCGCCGCCGGGCTGGATGGTTTTGCCCCCTTCGCCGGGCGCGGGGCGCGCCGCGAGTTGATGCTGCCGAGGGGCGGGACGATTCTGCTGCTGGATGAGAGCTACAATGCCTCCGGTGCCTCGATGCGCGCGGCGTTCTCGGTGCTGGCGTTGCAACCTGGGCGGCATTTGGCCGTGCTGGGGGACATGCTGGAGTTGGGAGACCATGCCCGTGAAGAGCATCTGGCGCTGCTGCCGGCGTTGATACAGGGCGCGGACGTTATTTTTACCTGCGGAATCTGGACGAGAACCTTGTTCGACTCGCTTCCCCCGGCCAAACAGGGCGCGCATGCGCCTGACGCCGCTACCCTGGCTCCGCTGGTCAAAGCCGCGTTGGTGGACGGCGACACCGTGTTGGTGAAGGGAAGTTATGGCAGCCGTATGCGTGACGTCATCTCGCATCTGGAAAGCCCTGGCTGATGCTTTACGCGATTCTCTTCCCGCTTGCCGGGCATGTGCATTTTTTCAACCTGTTCCGGTACATTACCTTCCGGGCGGGCGGGGCGTGCCTGACGGCGCTCGTCATCAGCTTCTGGCTCGGGCCGAAGGTGAT
>DATIWS010000138.1:0-9695 GCA_035519275.1 Acidocella sp.
CCGTTCGCGCCGTTCCCGCGGAACTTGCTGAGCCTGTCATTCACCTTGCTGCCGCGTCCGCCATGGTTCATCACCAACCGCCGCGCCAACGTGCTGGGACGCCTGCTGACGCACTTCGCGTACCGCCCCAGCCTCGCCAAATTGGCTCGCATCTTCGCCAACGCCCTTGTCGGCTGAGAGTAAGCCTGGGAGGAAAATGACGGTCCATGAGCCATCCGAAAGGCGGAAAAATTCGGACGCTTCGCCAGGACGAAACCGGCCTGACAAGAGGCAGGAACTGGCGCAGCATGCGCTCTCGGCTCTGGCCGAACTTGGTTTCGCCCGCCTGAACCTGCGCGAGATCGCCACCCGCTCAGGCGTGGCGCTGGGAGTCATCCACTATTACTTCAAGGATAAGAAAGATCTGCTGATCTATTGCGTTGGCCTCTATAAAGACGCCTTCATCCAGAACCTCGAAGAGCAGATCGCCTCGGCGGACAATCTCCATGCGCTGGAAAGCCAATTTATCACAGCGGTAGTGCAGTCAGTGGAGGACCAAGGGCATATCCACCGCCTATGGTATGATATCCGGGCCCAGGCGCTGTTCGATACCGCCTTCCACCCGGTGGTGGACGACCACGAGGCCCGTCTGATCGGCGTGGTGCGGCAATTTCTCGACAAGACGCGAGTGCTGAACGGCAGCGTTGAACCGCTTGGGCGGGCTGATCCCCTCGACGTTTATCTGCGCCTTGATGGCTGGTTCCGATATTTCCTGCAGCAACATCTCGCCGGCAACCCGCAAGCCGGCATGCTGCTTCGGCAGCGGCTCGAACGGCTGCTGGAACCTGCGCCGCAAGGGCTACCGCAACAGCACGGTGGACCCGACGATCAGGTCAGCCAATAGCTATGCTCGCCGCTAAAGCATTTTTTCCAAAAACCGCGAGAAAGCCGCCAGGGTATTCGCCGAAACGTGGTGTTCAATGCCCTCGGCATCCGCCTCGGCATCATCGCGTGGCACGCCGACGGCGAGAAGGAGCTTAACGACCAGCCGGTGCCGGGCCCGCACCCGTTCCGCCAGTTCCCGGCCGGTCTCGGTAAGAAAAATGCCGCGATAAGGCTTGCTGCTCACCAGTTCTTCACGTTTGAGACGGGCCATCGCCTTGACGACTGTCGCATGGGACACCCCCAGGCGCCGGGCAATATCAACCGTTCTGGCTTCGCCCCCGGTTGCCATCAGATCCGCGATGAGCTCGACGTAATCTTCCGTCAGCGCCTCTGAGCGCGCCTGACGTGCGGCTCGGAACCGGCGGGCCTGCATTTCCTCCTTGGGCATGGCCGCCGATAGGCTGGCGTCCTCCGCGGGCTCAGCCTTTGCTGTTGGTTCTTGGCGCTTCATTCATCCTCCGGCCCCGGTCGTTCGGCACGCAATGCCTACAGCCCTCGATCACCCAGGCCGTTTTCGCGATGCGGTCTATCATAGACGAGGCGTTAACACCAAAGTGTAATCGAGGCCTGACGATAAAGCCTCTTGTCAAAAGTGTAGTCTAGGCTACATTTTGCTGCAATCCAGACGGAGCGAGCGTGAGCGAGTCCATCACCCCCGAGAGGCGCACTCTCACCGACAAGACCACGACAAACATCCGGGAAGTTCTGGCCGGTAAGCGGCGCGGCGCCCGGGCTATCCTGCTGTTCGCGGGGCCGGCGGTGATTGTCTCGATCGCCTACATGGACCCAGGTAATTACGCGACCAATATCCAGGCAGGCGCGGCGTTCGGTTACAGCCTCCTCTGGGTCGTGCTGATGGCCAGCCTGATCGCCATGCTGTTTCAGGCCCTTTCGGCCAAGCTCGGCATCGTCACAGGCCGAAATCTGGCCGAGATGTGCCGCAAACAATTCCCGCGCCCCGTTGTGTATGCGATGTGGGGCATCAGCGAGGTTGCCGCCATGGCCACCGATCTCGCCGAGTTCCTCGGCGGGGCGATCGGTCTTTCTCTGCTGTTCAAAATTCCCCTGATCGCTGGCATGGCCGTCACCGCCTTGGTCACTTACGGCATCCTGCTTTTCGAGCGGCGCGGCTTCCGTCCCATTGAGCTCATTATCGGCGCGCTCGTCAGCGTGGTTGGTCTTTGCTTCCTGATCGAGATGTTCATCGCGCCGGTTGCCTGGGGGCAGGCAGGGCTGCACGTGGTTGTCCCGTCCATTCCGAATGCCGCGGCATTGACCGTCTCGGTCGGCATCATCGGCGCCACCATCATGCCGCACGCGGTCTATTTGCATTCTGGCCTCACCCAGGTCCGGACTCCGGCCCGTAACGCGGGCGAGCGCCGGTCGCTGCTGCGCTTCTCGAACTGGGAGTGCATCATTGCGCTTACCATCGCCGGGGCTGTCAACATGGCCATGGTGATGATGGCCTCCGCCGCTTTTCACGCCGGTCATAGCGACGTCTCGGAAATTGAGACCGCCTACCATACCTTGACGCCGCTGCTCGGCGCCGGGGCGGCCGCCGTGTTCCTGATATCTCTGATGGCCTCCGGCATTTCCAGTTCCGCCGTAGGCACCATGGCCGGACAGATGATCATGCAGGGTTTCGTGGGGGTCCGCATCCCGATCATGGTGCGTCGCCTGGTGACGATGATCCCTGCCTTCGTGGTCATCGGCCTTGGCGTCAACGCAACCTACGCGCTGGTGATCAGCCAGGTTATCCTGTCCTTTGCCCTGCCGATCCCGATGATCGCGCTCGTGCTGTTCACCCGCCGGCGTGACCTCATGGGCGAGTTCGTCAACAGCCGGGTGACCAATATCGCCGCAATCGCGGGAACGGTGATCATCCTGCTGCTTAACGCCGTGCTGCTGCTGCAGACGTTCGGAATCACCGTCCCCGGCCTTTCGTCCAGTTGAGCGAAGGTCAGATATAAACCGCGCCGTGCCGGCACTGCTTTCTGTCGCAAAAAGCCTAGAAGGTTGTAACCACGCGCATGCCCACCACCAGCTCGTTGCGCAGCTTGTGGCTCGGATCGTTCGGATCCTGGATGCCGCCGCTAGGGCTGATGATGTATTGGATGTCCGGCTGCACGGCGAGCCAGGGCAGGACCTGCGCCTGATAGGTCAGCTCAAGCAACTCTTCCGTGCCCTGCACCGGCAGCCCGGAATCGCGGTCGAGCGCCGCGGCCCGGCTGCCCACCTTGCCGATTCCAAAATCGATGCCGGCCTGGTCGTTATCCCGCCCCGGCAGCGGAGCCGTAATGGTCATGCCGCCATTGAAGGAGAAATCGACATAGTTCTGCGTCGCGGGCGCGGCCATCACGCGGCCGAACAGGTTCAGCGTGCGGGCGCTGTTGGCGCGCGACTGCCAGATCGTCTGGTCGGCCACGATGTAGATGCCGTAATTGCCGCGATGCATGATCGGGTCGCCGTTGCTGTCCGGGCTGGCGAGGGAGAGCCCGTCCGTGCCGAAGCGCTGGTCGGGGAAATGTCCGGTGTCGTACCAGCCCCCCAGCTTGTAGGTGCCAGGCAGATGCCCGCCCGGGAGGCTGTACTGATACTCGGCGATATACAACGCGCCGGTGTTCAGGTTGAATTTGGCGCCGTTGCCATCGAGTGTCTGCGCGTCGTCGGAGAACGGACCGCCACCGGGGTTATCGTCGAACACGCCGGCGAGCAGGGTCTGGTTGTCGGCCGGCTTGAATTGCAGCCGCGCGCCGAGGGAGGATAGCGGATAGGCGGGACCGCCACCATAGAGATCGACCGAGGGAACCAGCGGCCACCCCGCCATCGTGTTGACGAACAAGCCGGAATATTGGCTGACGATGAACTCGTTATCGATGCTCTGCTGGCCGATCTTGATATCGGCACGGCCATGGTCGAAGGACTGGTCGTACCACATCTCCCATAGCCGCGTGCCGTCCTCGGCCTCGTTGCCGTTTGCGGCCTGAAGGTTATCCAGATACGGCTCGCTCAGCGACTGGCCATGGATCTGCAGCCCGCTGATGTGGAAGGTGCCGCCTTGCAGGCCGAAGGCCTTGCCGGTGTCGACCTCCAGCGTGCCGGTGGTCACGCCCTGCAGCGTGGCGCCGCGCTTCACCCCGCCGCTTACATTGCCCAGCAGGTTCTCGCTGTCGTTAAGGTCCAGCGTAACGCCATGCTCGCCAAGCAGCGTGCGCAGCCCACCAATATCGCCCAGCAGCTCCGGCCGCTGCCAGATCGTGTCCGCGGCGCTCTGTGCCAGCGCCGGTTTCGTCCCCAGCGCGCCAAGCGCCATACCCGCCAGAACGAGAGGCAAGCGCCGCCGCGTCCTGTTCTTACTGAAGCTCCCCATAGTTCCGTCCTCAAAAGTTTCTAAGCGCTAGTCCAAGTCGCCTTGAACAATGTCAGGTCTATACAGCCGCCCCGCTCAGCGCCACACAGGTGGCCGAAACAACGCCACTGGAAAGCCGATGAGCCGTCCATGACTGTGGCGGTCAGCCCAGGCCGAGAGCGCAAGCGGCGTGGTAGGTAGCAAAAGCCGCCACGTAGGCCAGGGCAAACATGTAGCCGAACACGAGTGCTGACCAGCGCCAGCCGCCCGTCTCGCGGCGGATGGTCGCCAGGGTCGAGGCGCATTGCGGCGAGAACACGTACCACGCCAGCAGCGCCAGCGCCGTGGCAATGCTCCAATGCCCGGCCAGCACATGGCCTAGCGAGCCAGGATTATCGGCCGAGGCGGAGATGGAATACACCGTGCCCAGCGCCGCCACGGCCACTTCGCGTGCCGCCATGCCGGGGATAAGCGCTACGTTGATCTGCCAGGAGAAGCCGATGGGGGCGAAGACCGGGGCCAGGAGATGGCCAATCCAGGCGGCGGCGCTGTAGTCAATGGCCGGGGCGCTGCCTCCCGCGGGAGGACGCGGCAGGGTGCACAGCGCCCAGATGACCACCATCATCGAGAAGATGGTGGTACCCGCCCGGCGCAAGAACGCCTTGCCGCGCAGCAATAGCCCGATGCCCACGCTGCGCGGGCTCGGCAGCTTGTAGTCAGGCAGCTCGAGCAGGAACGGCTCGGTGGGCGTACGCCGCCACAACAGACGCTTGAACACAAAGGACATGGCGAGCGCCGAGAAGATGCCCACCGCGTAGAGGCCGAACATCACCAGCCCCTGCAGTTGCAGCCCGCCCCACACCGCGCGGTTGGGCACGAACGCGCCAATGATGAGCGTGTACACCGGGATGCGCGCCGAGCAGGTCATCAGCGGGGCCACCAATATCGTGGCCAGGCGGTCGCGCTTGCCGTCGATGACGCGCGTGGCCATGATCCCCGGAATCGCGCAGGCGAAGCTGGAGAGCAGCGGAATGAAGGCGCGGCCGTGCAGCCCCGCCCCGCCCATGATCTTGTCCATGAGGAAGGCGGCGCGCGCCATGTAGCCGAAATCCTCAAGCACCAGGATGAAGAAGAACAGGATGAGGATCTGCGGCAGGAACACCACCACATTGCCCACGCCATTCAGCACGCCGTCGCGCAGGAAACTGAGCAGCAGTCCATTTGGCAGCATTTGCCCGGCCAGTGTGCCCAGCCAGTCGAAGCCGTTGCTGATCAGGTCCATGGGCATCTGCGCCCACGTGAACACCGCCTGGAACATGATGAACAGAATGCCCAGGAGCACCAGCAGCCCGGCAATTGGGTGCAGTAGAACCTTGTCGATGCGCGTGGTCGCGGTGTCTGGCTGGGCCGGGCGCTGCACGCACAGGGCGTTGATACGGTCGGCCTCGCGTTGCAGTGCGCGCAGCTCGGCGGGCCCAGGAGCTGCCCAGCCGGTGCCGCTGGCGCAGGGGGGCGGCGGGGCATGGGAGAGTTCGTCGAGCTTGGCCAGCAGCGCCGCCGTGCCGCCGCGCCGCACCGCCACCGCCGGGAGCACCGGAATGCCCAGCTCCGCCGACAGCTTCGCTTCGTCGATGGTGATGCCGCGATGCCGCGCGATGTCGGCCATGTTGAGCACCAGCACCACCGGCTGAGGCAAGGCGCGCAGTTCCAGCACCAAGCGCAAGGCGAGACGCAGATTGGTGGAGTCGGCGACGCAGAGCAGCAGTTGCGGCGCTTCCTCGCCCGGCAGCCGGCCCAGCACCACGTCGCGGGTCACTTCCTCGTCAGGGCTGCGGGCGCGCAGGGAGTAGGTGCCCGGAAGGTCAAGCACGCGCAGCTCCAGTCCGCCGGGGGTAAGGAAGCGGCCTTCCTTCCGCTCCACCGTCACGCCCGGGTAATTCGCCACACGCTGGTGGCTGCCGGTGAACGTGTTGAACAGCGCGGTCTTGCCGCAATTGGGGTTGCCGATCAGGGCGATGCGGGTCAGCGACGGGGTGGCGGCGGGGCGTTGCTGCAGGGCTTCGTAGCTCATTTGGCGTCCTCCGGCGCAAGCAAACGCACCATCACGGCGCTGGCCTCGCGCCGGCGCAGAGCGAAGGTGGCGTGGCAGTCCACCCGCACGGCGATGGGGTCGCGCCCGAACAGCCCCTGATGACGGATCTCCACCCGCGCGCCCTCGACCATGCCCAGCTCAAGCAGCCGGCGCTCCAACTCAGCCGGCGGCAGGTGGCTGTGGATCATAGTGGTGTCGATGGCGGCGATGATGCCGCATGCGCCACGCGGCATTTGGCCCAGCGGCACTAAGGGCATGGCCTGGGAGGACGCTTGTGCCGTTTGAGGCGAATGTTGCGTGGTCTGCAAGGGTAACTCCAAGGCCGGTGACGCCGCGAAAGGTGCGGTAGGCCCGCCATAGCGATAATAATTCTTATTTGCAACTCGCAAAATGCCGCCACGCCAGTGCCCGGTAGGCAGTGCGGCATGATTGAATCACAAACTGCCTCTGCACGGATCTTTTGGAGCGCGCCGCCTGGAGTAAACGCTGTCTAACTATTTGTTAACGAATATTGTCATGATTTTAACGGGCAGATGGACCATGACCACTTAACATACTGTTGTTCTTAACTTTGGAAACATTTTATGAAAACAGTTATTGGCGCGATCGTCATCTTGATAGCGGCATTTTTTCTCGTGCCCATGGTCGTCGGCGGCAGCACGAATGCCTGCCAGGCCCTGGAGAAGCATAATGTCAGCAATACCGCGTCCAGCATCGCCGGCGGTTCCAGCGGGCCCATTTATGGCGCAATCAATACCATTGGCCAGCTAGGCGCCACGGGGCAGGCGACCAGCATGGCGGAGGCGAATGCCCATCCCAATACCCCAACCTCCGTAAGTTGCACGATTTCTTTCTGGAAATCTTTTGTCTTCTGATCTTTCCGCCGATTTGAGGAATAAATGCACAACGCAAACACGTTGCACACATCCCCACAGGCGCAACAACGACAGGCGGAAAAGGGTACAATCTATGCTGATAAAGCGCTGCCTTCCACTATCGAGCCCCTGGTGCGGCATAATAGATCACTTGAACCAGCGTGATTCTCTCCCAACTCAGCCAAGTTTCGGTCGAACTAACGGGAGCCGCCGCACTCACTCAATCAACGGAGTTTCACCATGTTTCGTAAATTGACATCGGGCCTGATGTTGGCCGTCGCGATCACCGCGCTTGCCGGCTGCGGCGAGACGACCGGCTCGCGCGCCCTCTCGGGCGGTGCCATCGGCGCCGCCGGCGGTGCCGCCATCGGCGCCGCAACCGGCGTGGGGGCAGGCAAAGGCGCGCTCATCGGCGGCGGTGTGGGGGCGGTGACCGGGGTCGTGACCAAGTAGGTTCAGGGGGCGCTGTCCCCGTCGGGCCCGCGACGGCGCAATGGATGCGGGGGCGACGATAAAGCTCTCGATGCCTTCACGCTCGAGAACCCGGTGGTATCCAACAAAATCGGTCGTGTCCCTGCTGGCGGCCTCCTACACCACGCCCCCGGGACAGAAGCCCGCTGCACAATTAACGACTATCAACATGGAGTGCCTATCGGGGCTTGCCAGCAACGGCGACTAGAACTGCGTCGCCGTACCGTTCAATCTTGCTCTTGCCCATGCCCGGAATATCCCCGAGTTCATCGAGAGTGCGCGGACGCGCCGTGGCGATCGCGGCCAGGGTGGCGTCATGGAAGATGATATAAGCGGGAACCCCCTGCTCACGCGCCAGCCTTGCGCGTTCGCCGCGCAAGATTTCATACAGCTCGGAATCCTCGGCCCCAAGCACCGCGCGTTCATTTTTCTTCTTCATCACCGCGGCGGCGGCAGAGGCCGTTCGCTCCCGCCGCAGATGCACAGGCTCATGGCCGCGCAGTATGGGTTCAGCCGCTTGGGTCATGCGCAGCGCGCCGAATGCATCATGGTCGACCTCGATCATGCCGCGCACCACGAGCTGCCGAAAAACAGAGCCCCAGCCCTTGCGGTCCAGTTCCGTGCCAACGCCAAAGGTCGGTAGCTGGTCATGGTTGAGGCGGACGATTTTTTCGGTCTTCACGCCAAGAAGCAGGTCTGTGAGGTGGCCCGTGCCAAAAGACTGTCCGGTGCGCAGGATCGCCGACAACGCCTTGCGTGACGCCGTCGTCGCATCCCAGGTTTCCACCGGCGTCAGACACGTATCGCAATTGCCGCAGGGTTGCGCCATCGCCTCCCCAAAATGCGCGAGGATCGCCTGGCGCCGGCAGGATGCAGTCTCGCAAACGCCGAGCAACGAGTCGAGCTTGGCGCGTTCCACCCGCTTCACATCGGGCGGCGACGCGCTTTGGTCGATCATGTGCCGCCGGAAGACCAGATCCTGCATGCCGTAGAGCAGCAGCGTCTCGGCGGGCACGCCGTCCCGCCCGGCGCGGCCGGTCTCCTGATAGAAAGCTTCAAGACTACCAGGCAGGTCCAGATGCACGACGAACCGTACATCCGGCTTGTCGATCCCCATGCCAAAGGCGATGGTGGCGACGAGCACGAGTCCCTCTTCAGCGAGGAATGCGTCCTGATGTTGTGAGCGGATTTCGGGGGCGAGTTTGGCATGATACGGCAGGGCGTTGATGCCGTTGGCCTTCAGAAAGGCAGCGGTTTCTTCGACCGTTTTGCGGCTCAGGCAGTAAACAATCCCGCTCTCACCCGGATGCGCGCGCAAAAATGCCAGAAGCTGGCGTTGCGGCGCGGCTTTCGGCACGACGTTATAGCGGATATTGGGCCGGTCGAAGCTCGCAAGAAACATCCGCGCGTCATCGAGCTGAAGGCGCCGCCTGATGTCCTCGCGGGATTGCATGTCCGCTGTGGCCGTAAGCGCGATCCGCGGCACGCCGGGGAATCGTTTGGCCAGAGCTGCAAGCTGGAGGTATTCCGGGCGGAAATCATGGCCCCATTGGCTGACGCAATGCGCCTCGTCGATGGCGAACAAAGCGATTTGCGCTTCATCCAGCATCTCCAGAAAATCCGGCATCATCAGGCGTTCGGGCGCAACGTAGAGTAGATCGAGCCGGCCGGCGCGCAGGTCCGCACGCACTGTGGCACGCTCGGCCCCCGTGAGGCTCGAGTTTAGGGCGGCCGCATTGAGCCCGAGCTGGCGCATCGCCGCAACCTGATTGCGCATCAGCGCGATCAGCGGCGAGATGACGATACCGACACCGGGGCGGCAGAGCGAGGGAAGCTGGTAACAGAGTGACTTCCCGCCCCCGGTCGGCATCAACACGATCGCGTCGCCGCCGGCGATGACGTGGGATACCACTGCGGCCTGCTCCCCCCGGAACCCACGCAGCCCGAAAACCGTCCGCAGCACAGTATCGGCGTCCGCCGTCAT